>MDJN01000174.1 GCA_001995005.1 Candidatus Parepulonipiscium sp. PG-Nun2H_MBin03
AGTTTTTTGCTTATAGTATATCATATCAAATATTAGTTGCCTAGGTTTGTTAATATTTTCTTAGTATAAAATATTAATATTTACAAATACTAATATTGGGCAGGTTAATTTATTTTTTATCTTATAATATTTTCATGCAGTATTTAACTGCTATCAAAGATAGACTTAGATTAATTTTATATCCCAAAAATACTATAATATGAGGTGGACCTTATGCAACTTAACGACAAAGAAAAACAAGCATTAAAAGACTTACAATCTCAAGAAAAACTTTGCAAGGAAAAGTATGATAAATACGCTCAACAAGCACATGACCCTGTTCTTACTAATTTATTTAATGAATTAGCAACAGAAGAACAACAACATTATGATTCATTAAATCAAGTATTAACTCAAGGGACTGTACCTCAAGTTAACTGCAACGACTCTAAAGGTAAAAATTATAATCCAACTGCAACTTATAGCCAAGGAGATAATTCTGCTTTTAAAACTGAAGATTCTTTCTTAGCAACTGATTGTATTGCTACAGAAAAATTAGTTTCTGGAGAATATAATGATGATGTTTTTGTATTCGGTGATTCTGATGTACGTAAATTATTTGCAGATATCCAAGTAGAAGAACAAAACCATGCAGAGATGTTATATAAATATAAAGTTTCTAACGGAATGGCTAATTAGTTTATAACATAAAAAAGAGACCCTAGAGTCTCTTTTTTATGTTATATCTTTATTATAATATATCAATAACTTCATCATTTAAAGCTTTATTCATACTTCTTACAGCACAAAATTTTCCACACATAGAGCAAGTGTCTTCATGCTCTGGCATTCTATCTTCTCTAATTTTCTTAGCGGTTTCAGGGTCAATTGCACATTCCCACATACCTTCCCAATCTAGATTTCGCCTTGCGTCACTCATCTTATCATCAATATCTCTAGCATGCGGAATACCCTTTGCAATATCTGCGGCATGTGCTGCTATTTTACTTGCGATAATTCCTTGCTTAACGTCTTCTAAATTAGGCAATGCAAGATGCTCTGCTGGTGTTACATAACATAAAAATGCCGCACCAGCCATAGCTGCCACTGCTCCACCTATAGCAGATGTAATATGATCATACCCTGGTGCAATATCTGTAACCAATGGACCTAAAACATAAAACGGTGCACCCATACATATGGTTTGTTGTATTTTCATATTAGCTTCCACTTGGTCTAACGGCATATGCCCTGGACCTTCCACCATCACTTGTACATCTTTTTCCCACGCTCTTTTAGTAAGCTCGCCTAATCTCACCAGCTCTTCAATTTGGCAAACATCCCCAGCATCTGCAAGGCAACCTGGTCTACACGCATCCCCTAAAGAAATTGTAACGTCATACTCACGGCAAATTTCTAATATATCATCATAATATTCATAAAATGGATTTTCCTCTCCCGTCATTGTCATCCACGCAAATACCAAAGAACCTCCACGAGATACAATATTCGTTTTCCGTTTATGCATTTTTATTTGGTCAATAGTCTTTCTGGTAATTCCACAATGCAGTGTTACAAAATCCACACCATCTTCAGCATGCAATCTTACTACGTCTATAAAATCTTTTGCTGTTAATTCCTTTAAATCTTTTTGATAATGGATCACAGAATCATATACAGGTACTGTCCCTATCATTGCCGGGCATTCAGATGTCAGTTTTCGCCTAAATCCTGTAGTGTCTCCATGAGAAGATAAGTCCATAATAGCCTCAGCCCCCATGTTAACTGCTTCCATAACCTTTTTCATCTCAACGTCATAGTCCTTGCAGTCTTTAGAAACACCTAGGTTAACGTTAATCTTAGTTCGTAACATAGAACCTACACCATTGGGTTCAATACACTTATGATTTTTATTTGCACATATTGCAATTTTTCCTGTGGCAACGTTTTCACGTATAAATTCTACGTCTCTAAATTCTTTTTTTGCCACATTCTCCATTTCTTTTGTAATTATACCCTTTCTTGCAGCTTCCATTTGCGTCATTGTTAAATCCTCCTATTTTTAATTATATACTTTACTCCAAAAAGCTTGTTTTGGCAAGGGCTTTTTTGCAAAGTTAAGTAAGTATATATATTCTATAAATAACCAATTTCTATATCTACATAATAATGTTTCAATATCTCATCATATGTATATCCTAAGTCCACCATTCCTTTAACTCCTTCTTGACTCATACCAACACCGTGACCATTACCCCCGCCATATATTTTCAACTGGGAAATAGCACCATTTTTATCATAAGTCTTTTCATATGTAAAAAATGCACTAGGCAATAAAGATAAATCATTTATCACAGAACCATCTGCACGTGTTACCCCAATTTTACCGTAACTTTCACTTAATTTATTCGGAGCTAAAATCGTTCTTATCAAGTATTCTGTATCTACTAAAATAGCTTCTTTTGAACCCACTATTAGCAGCGACATAATGTTTCCACCCTCGCCTCTTTCTACTACTTCTATATCTTGTACTGTACCTATACTATCTACTACGCCACTTTCCCATTTATTTACGTTTAATCTTCTAACCGTATCTGGATATATGCTAGTTAAAGTTTGTATACAATTGTTTATTATATTCGA
Source organism: Candidatus Parepulonipiscium sp. PG-Nun2H_MBin03 (assembly GCA_001995005.1). Taxonomy (GTDB): domain Bacteria; phylum Bacillota; class Clostridia; order Lachnospirales; family Cellulosilyticaceae; genus Epulonipiscioides. The sequence goes on from MDJN01000174.1 coordinate 2,623, forward strand.
TAACTCGTCTCCATTATAGGTTACTTCCCATCTAAACCATGGGGCATCACTATCAAATGCATCTATTTCGCCAGGGGTGAGCGTAAAAAAATCCCAAGCATCTTCTTCTGTTGTCATATCCATGGAAAAATCATCTAGGTATTGTGCTTGTGATGATAAATAAATAGGTGTGCTGGTTGGAAAAGTTGACCCCGCCCAGACTTCACCAAAATTAGCACTGTATCCGGCAGATGTGCTATAAAAATTTCCGCTTATAACCTTGTTATCATATTTTAGCACCATACCACTTGTATCTTTTGCAGCTTGTAATGATATGTCATCTATCTTCACATTATTATACACTTGGCTCGCTATAGTATCATCTACATTGCCTCCATACTGCGTAAATTTTGATGTAGCCCCTGTTACTAATGCGTAACTTCTTGCTGATATAGCTTGCACCTTACAAGCTTCTAAGCCAAAGCTTGTTGGCATCTCACTAGGTATAACTCTTGCTATATAATTATCCATATCAACTTCATTTATTATAATGTATCCATCTTGTTCTTTATATATTTCAATACTTCCCACATAAGTCGGATTTATATTTTGTCTTACTATGCTAGTTATAGTATATCCTGAAGTATAATTTTCACTAAATTTTATCTTCTCTCCCACATCAAAATCAAACTTATCTAGCTCAAATTCATCATTAGGCCCTAAACTTATTATTTTATCATTATATACAAACTGTGTCTCATCTTGTGATATTAACTTTATATTTTTATGAGTATATCCGCCTAAACTATCTTCAGATACAACTATGCGTACATTATCCATTGTAGGCTCTTTAAGTATGCTAAGACTTGTTATTTTATCGTCTTTTAAGCTATAACTTACTTGTGTACCTGTCGCAACTTTCGATATATTATCTGCTCCAAATATTTCCACGCTATCAAAAAAGAATTTGCCGGATTTTGCAAATTCTATGTAATCATTTGTAATTCTAAGCACCGTATCTCCTAACTGATCTAAATATTTAGTAAAAGATATTACTGTGCCATCTTGTATTTCTAGATTTACTAAACTTCCTTTATCTGCCTCGTTAAAATTACTATGTTTATACTGCATCTCTATGTCATATGTTTTTATTGTAATGGTATCACCTAATACATCTACAATATAACAGCCTTCTATTATTCCGGTATGATGTGTAATTTGATTAATGCCCAGTATATAATTATCTGAGACTACAACTTCTAATGTATTATCTACTAATGGTTCTAATATAAATCCGTGATAGTCATAAATTCCGTCGCTAGTTAGTACATTCCAAGTTGCTAAATTATCTGCTGATGTGCTAATTACACTTAAAGTTTTGGTTTGTAATACATTTGATTTTCCTATAGTTTCTAGACTGCTTTGATATATATCTAAAAACTGCTCAAAAGGTATTGATTCTTCTAGTAAACTAACTTGCGTATTTAAAGAATATCCATCGCCTAATATCTGGTTAATTATCTGAGTTGCCTTATCATGTGTCATAACTACGTTTGCATTTTCTTCTGTTAAAAAGTCAAATCTCGTATCAGCTTTTAACACCCTGTAATACTTACTATACCAATTATCTTGTGGTATATCTACAAATTCTTCTGAGTGTAAAGTTGTTGCTAAAATTTTTACTGCATTCGCCTCAAAAAATGGCATTGTATAACTTTCGCTTATTTCTTCTGCAGAATTACTAAATAAATTTTTTACAAAGTCGGTTGCATTATTTACGCCTGTCTTAATTCCTGTCGGCACAACACTCCATGCATCAACTGATGTTGGGTTAAAATAGTAATACCCTCCTACAACAGCAATCAATAAACATATAATCAATAGTCCATTACCTTTAGGTTCCTCGTATCTTTGCCTCCTACTTCCACGCCTTTGTACATTTCCTCGCATATACCTTCCTCCTAACAAATTTTTTGATCGGTTTCTTTACTTTGGTTTTTTCTCTAACAATAAATTAGTCGTCTTTGAACATTAGTTATAGAAGAAAACTTCATTCAGTTGGGGTTAGAACCCCACTGAATGTTAGTTGCCTTCAGATAAATTAACTGATATATTATATGCATAGCTTGTACAATTCATTACAAAAAGACAATAAAAAAACGCCTCTAGGCGTTTAAAATTTCATTTCCCCATCTTGCCGTCCTCGCAATTTTGACGCCCTAGCATAGCTAGGTGGGTGACTAAGTCCAAACTATTGCCTTCCCCTGCGCAAAGCGTATTAGGTTGGGGCCCGACATTGTTTTTCGCATATCCGTCTCCCTGAGTTGAGTTGTAGGTTCAAAATAACGAGTCATCGTACAACACAGGTTAATGTTTTATTACATATTATTATATCCTTAATTTCTTAAAAATACAAGGGGTATTATCGTTTTATTTTCTTTAATCTAAAAAAATCTTCTCGTTCTTTTTCGTCTAGGCTCTCTTGTATTTGTTTAACTTGCTGATTATACTTAGGAATTTGTATATTTGATAGTGCATTTGTACGCTTTTGTGTCTTTTGAATTTCTTTTGCTATTTTAAAAATTGAATTTTCAAGCTCGGCTAATTCATATATCCTATATTGAGCTTCTTTAAATTTTAAAATCGCTTTATCAAAGGCCGTATTAGTTTCATAAAAGCTATAGTTAGGTTCCACATCTTCTTTTTTAAACTTAATAATAGGAATAGTAGTACCCATTACACTCTTTAAGAGCACCTCAAAATGCTCATCTTGAGGTATACTATATGTTATCTCTTCTACTTTTTGAATTCCCATTATGATATTTGCATTTTGCAAAGCAAGATAAGCTTCTTGCATAATATCTGCAATATTAATTTGCATATTTTTTGCTTTCTCAACAAGTTCCATCATCTCTCGAATTAATATATTTCGCTTTTTATCTAATAATTCATATCCCGACTTTGATAATTCAAGTGAGGATTTTGCTTTTATCAAATTTGACTTAGTAGGTGCCACTTGCATCGCCATAAACTACTCTCCTTTTTGATAATACTTTTCAATCAAGTCTTCTGGTATTCTATCTAGCTCTGTAACAGGTAAAACACTTAAGACTTCCCACCCAATATCTAACGTTTCAAATATACTTCTATTCTCATGTTGACCTTGTGCAATAAATCTTTCTTCAAATCTTCTGCCAAATTCAAGATATTTTTTATCTATTTCACTAAGGTCATCCTCACCTATAATTTGTGCCAAAGACCAAATGTCTTGTACATGTGAATATGCCGCAAACAGCTGATTTGTAAGATCTATATGGTCCTCTCTGGTATAATCTTTTCCTATACCATCTTTCATAAGACGAGATAAGGACGGCAAAACCGCAATTGGCGGATATACTTGCTTTTGATTTAGTTCTCTACTTAACACGATTTGCCCTTCTGTTATAAATCCTGTTAAATCAGGTATCGGATGTGTTATATCATCATTTGGCATAGTTAATATAGGTATTAATGTAATTGAGCCCTCTCTATCTTCTAACATTCCCGCTCGTTCATATATAGTGGATAAATCACTATATAAATAACCTGGATACCCTTTTCTAGAAGGCACCTCACCTCTTATAGAAGACATCTCACGCAAAGCTTCTGCATAACTTGTCATATCTGTTATTACCACTAATACGTGCATGTTCTGCTCAAATGCTAAATATTCAGCAGCCGTTAAAGCTGTTCTAGGCGTAGATATTCTTTCTACTATAGGGTCATCAGCAAGGTTTAGATACATCACTACGTGGTCTAAAACTCCAGACTCCTCAAAGCTTTGCTTAAAGTAATTTGCATCGTCATGTCTCACCCCCATGGCTCCAAAGACCACTGCAAAATTTTTCTCATTTGCTCCTTCAATTTTCGCTTGGTTAACTATTTGTACTGCAATTTCATTATGTGCCATACCGTTTCCCGAAAATATCGGTAGCTTTTGCCCTCTTATTAAAGTTATTAGTGCGTCAATTGCAGATATACCTGTTTGTATAAAGTTGCGAGGATATTTTCTAGCTACAGGATTAATTGGTCGTCCATTTATGTTTGATTGACGTTGTGAAACTATATTCAAACCTCCATCTATAGGTTTGCCAACTCCGTTAAATACTCTGCCTAATATATCAAGACTTAGCGGTATTTCAAGTGGCTTACCTGTAAATTGTACCATAACATTTTGTGTTGAAATGCCTGTTGTCCCCTCAAACACTTGTACAACAACATAATCCCCTTCTATCTTAATAACTTTACCATATCTAATCTCTTGTTGGTCTACAGTAATTTTTACAAACTCACCATAAGCTACGTTTGTCACACCTGTCAACATAATCAGAGGTCCTTCAATTCTATCTAATTTTAAATATTCTTTAAACACCTGTTCACTCCTCCTTTTAATGTTGATACAAGTCCCGTAGTTCTTTATACTCTTTTTTGATTTGTTCTATCATATCATCTAATAATTCGAGGCGTGAATTGGGCACTTCATATTTCATTTTAATTATTGCCTGATAAATCGGTTGTTGTCTAATTGTTATCAAAGGAATTCCCATCTTAACGCAAGATAAAGCACTTTCATAGAAAGTATCTAGTACTTTTAACATCTTATACTGTTTTTGCAAACTTACGTACGTATCTTCTTTATGCAAAGCATTCTGTTGTAAGAAACCTTTTTTTATCGTACGAGCTGTTTCCAATATAAGCTGTTGGTCATTTGGCAACACATCTTCTCCAATTAATTTTACAATCTCAGTTAGCTTTTCTTCTGATTGTAATAGCTTTACCATTTTACCCCTAATATACAACATGTCTTCTGCCACGTTTTCTCTATACCAATCAGATAACATTGTTACATAACTACTATAGCTTGTTAAATAATTAATTGCTGGGTAATGTCTGGCATATGCTAATTTTTTATCCAATGCCAAAAATGCGCTCACAAACCTCTTAGTATTTTCTGTTACAGGTTCTGAAAAATCTCCGCCAGGAGGTGATACAGCTCCTATTATTGTAACAGAAGCTTCTTCATTATTTAGCGTTTTCACACATCCTGCACGCTCATAAAATTGTGCCAATCTTGACGGCAAATATGCTGGGTACCCTTCTTCTGCTGGCATCTCCTCTAGCCGACCAGAAATTTCACGCAAAGCTTCTGCCCAACGTGACGTTGAGTCTGCCATAATCGCAACATCATACCCCATATCCCTGAAATATTCTGCCATAGTTATCCCAGTATAAATACTAGCTTCTCTTGCCGCAACTGGCATATTTGAAGTATTTGCAATAAGGATAGTTCTTTCCATTAAAGGTCTATTGGTTCTAGGGTCAATAAGACTTGGAAATTCTTCTAATACATTGGTCATCTCATTTCCACGCTCTCCACAACCAATATATACAATAATATCTGCATCACTCCACTTGGCCAGCTGATGCTGTGTTACAGTTTTGCCTGTACCAAAACCGCCTGGCAGTGCCACAGTGCCTCCTTTTGCAACAGGAAAAAACGTATCTATTACACGTTGCCCTGTAATTAAAGGCTTATAAATAGGTATTCTTTCAAGAATTGGCCTTCCTTTTCTAACTGGCCATTTTTGTACCAAAGTAAGATTATATTGATTATCATTTGATAATTGTAACGTAACTATAGTATCATTTATCGTATATTCGCCATTTGGTTCTATGCTTATTACTTCTCCTGATATATTAGGAGGTACTAATAATTTATGCAAAATACTGGGTGTTTCTTGGATTTGCCCATAAACCATCCCACCTTTTAACATATCTCCTACTTTTACAGTTATTGTTACATTCCATAATTTTTCTGTATCTATAGATAGTAGGCCTATTCCATCTGGAATAAAATTAGGTGAGATACTTTCTATCTTTTTTAAGGGTCTTTGTATTCCGTCAAACATGTTTCCTAGCATTCCTGGACCTAAACTTATAGATAACGGTGCTCCTGTTGAGAAGATTTGCTCATTTGCATAAAGTCCTTCAGTTTCTTCATATACCTGAATAGTCGCCATATCTTTTTCTATTATAACAACTTCTCCAATAAGCATTTTATCACCAACTGTAACCATCTCATTCAGTTTAAATGCACCCATATTTGAGCCTTTAACTACCGGTCCATTAACTAATTCTACTTTTGCTTCACTCACTTATCCCCACCTCCTTTTGTATAGCCTCTAATATAATACTTACTAATTCTTCATATTTATCTGAAATTTCACTGTCTAATGATAAATCTATTTGAATATTTATCTGTGGTTTTTTTAAAATTATTCCACCAACAATAATTTTATCATCACTTTTAATCTCATCTTCACTATTTAGGTAAGATTTAACTAAGTTATAGTGGTTGTTAAAATCTTTTTTACTAAGATGAACTTCTGAAATTCCGTCTTTAGCTAAATATGGTTCAACTTGGGTCAAACTTTTCTGTAAAAAATTTATATACTCTTGGCTATCTGTGTATTCGTCTAATTTTTTGTACAACTCTTCATATGCTTGCTCAACACATGCCTGTTTAATTTGTAAAATCTGCTTTTTAGCATCCAGTTTAATCTTTCCATGATCACTTGCTAATTTTGTTTTAATAACCTTTTTTTCTTCTATAACATATCTTTTTGCTTGCTCTTTTATTTCTTTTTCTCGGCGCTCTTTTTCTTCTTTATAATGCTCTGTTATCTGATTAGTCTTTGTTTTCAATTTTTCAGAGGTATCTTGTTGCATTAATTTTGAAAATAAAGCTAGCTTTTGCTCTATCGTTACCATTTTTTTAATCACCTCATATTTTTATGCCTACAGATTCTCTGATATACTTAGATATGGCATCCCCCGAGCGTGTTGTACCATGCCTATCCGGAATTTCTATTATCATAGGAATAGCCTTTTTTAGCTTATATTCCATAATCTCTTCTGTTGCTAAATCTACGATTTTTTCAGTCAGTATCAATAAGCCAATAGTTTCGTCCCTAAACACTTCCTTTATAGTATCTAAAACTTCTTTTTTTGTGTGTACAATTACGCCATCAATACCTGCTAATCTCATTCCTATCCATGTATCTTTATTGTCACTTATCAAAAAACTTTTCATACGTTTTTACCCGAACAATATAAGAATTGAAATAATCATACCATAAATGGCAATACCTTCTGCCATACCAACAAATATTAGAGTTTTACCTAATATTGAAGAATCTTCTGATACCGCACCTATAGCTGCCGAACCTACAGTACCAACAGCACGCCCTGTACCCATTGTTGCCATACCCGTACTTAATGCTGCTGCAATATACTTAAACCCTTCACCTACGGATATCCCAACTTCTGTAGTCGCTTCTGCAGTTGTTGCAAATACTGGTGTTTCAAAAATTAGAAATGCTATTGCCGTAATTACCATTAAACTAAACGGAACTATTGTTGAATAAATAGCAGTTTTAATATTTCCCACTTGTTTCTTTTTTACTGCTTTAATACCTACTTCAATCGTTATTCCTGCAATAATTGCCGCTAATATAGTTGCTATAATTATCATTTTTATTTACCTCTTTCTATGCTTATATAATTTCTTGTTCTTTGCCTAAAATAATTGGGTTATATGCGTATCCGCCGCCCATAAAATATTTATTAAACATCTCGTAATACTCAAGTCTCAAACATTGTACAAAAACTACTAAACCTTCTAACGTTAAAATTAAAATATTTCCTAATACTAATATAAAAATCTTTAATATAATATTATCTGTCATTTCTGACATAATTAAAAACGCCAAAAATAGCCCAGCATGATTTAAAGCGAATGCCCCCACCCTAATAAATGAAATTGCATTACTAAGACCGCTAAGCACAGTTTCTAATCCCTCAAAGCCATTTTCCACAAAGTATGTTCCTTTGTCACCTTTTATTAGAGGACGTGTATTTTCGATTAAGTGAGTTAATGGTTCTTTAAAAACCATCACAATAAGCGCCACTATAATAGATATCTCAAATACTATAGGCGATATACCTATTACTCCTGTAATAGAAGCTATTAATAAAATTAAGCTAATATAAAATATATATCCAAATACCCCATGACTGCCAAAAATACCATGTTCTATGTCAGACCGCCTTAAACTATTTATAATTCCCACTGTATATGATAGTGTTAACAAAATTACTCCCACCACAACACTTGCTACTAATATAGGAATTATATTATCTGTATCTAGTGGAGACCCTCCCAATATACTAGGCAGCCAAGGTAATTGATGTTGCTCTAATCCAAATAAACTTCCATAGAAAAACCCAAATAACATAGAGCATATGGCTAACCGTTTTAATAATCCACCTGCTGTGGCATTTTTCTTAGCCACTATGCTCCCAGCAACAAAATATAAAAATCCTTGCCCAATGTCTCCAAACATTATACCAAATATCAAACATATAGATAATGCCAAAAACGGCGTGGGGTCTATTTCATGATAAGACGGTAGACCATACATTTTTACTATCATTTCAAAAGGAGCAAACAATTTATTATTATTTAATATTGTTGGTGGTTCATCTGTTTTTTCAATCGGTTTATTAGATATAACATATTTATTTGTTATGTCTGAAATTTGTTTTTCTAAATCTGCTACATCTTTTTGCGGTACCCAGCTCCTAACTACAAATACATTATTTCCATGATAAACTTGGTTACTAAGTTTCAAAATCTCACGTTCTAACTGTACTCTAGTATAAATTCTGTTTAATAACTGTCGTTTATTATTTATATCTTTATAGACCAAAGTGTTTAGTCTCTCAATTTCTTTGTTGTATACTTCTATCTTATCATGCAAATGTTTTTCGATTTGAGTTATATCTCCTAAAAATTCATCCGGTATACGTATTTTTTGCCAATTTACTGAGGCTAGTATATTCTTAGTTTCTTGCTTTAGATGATTTGGATAAATTACAAGGTATATATCTTCCTTTATATCAGGTACTTCTCCTACTTTAACTACAATTGCACTTATATTCTCATAATTTTTTCTAATCTGCATCGTGTTTTCATGAGCCAATAATCCTACTTGAAATCCGAAATTATTCAACTGGGTTAACATTTTAAATTTAATATTCTTTTGTTTTACGCTATGAACTATATTTTCTAAATACCTGAGTTCTATATGACTGTTTTCTAATTCTCGTAATTTTTCTATATTTTCCTCCGTCTCTAATATAAACTTATTTAACTCATCATTCGCAGTAGCTAGCGTATAAGAATTATCGTTACGATCAATTTCTAAACTTATATTTAAACTACTAGCTATTCTTTCTAATGTATAACTCATATTATCTATATCTAGTTCATCAGTCTCTTCTAATGTATAATCTTCCATTATATGAGATATCTTACTCTCATATTCATGAGTTATGAAATTATCTAAGTCATCATGCGTTGTATCTAGATGAATTCTTTCACTTAGAATTAATTTTTCTAAAATTTTTCGTTTATCTTTTTGTGATGCAACTAAACTCACCATGGTCATTTTCTCAATAGCCACTTGTTACGCCCCTTTCTATATATTACTAGTACTTACCAAATATTTTTTAATTTCTATATCAGGCAAGTCATATCTTTTTCCTTCTATTATTGCAATAATATCTTCTTGTATAGTCTCTAAACTTACTATATATGATAGTAAATTTCCAATTTTAGATGCGTTTTTAGTTGATTTTTCATATAACATTTTATCTAATCTTTTTTCTAATAAATCATTATTTGCTTCAAATACAGTATAATTAAGATATTTATTTGCCAATAACTTAAATTTTTCTAAGTCTTCTGTATAACATAGGTTTTTCATCCTAGTATACGATAATTTATATCCTTTTCCAAGACTATATATTAAAATTTCTTCATTAGATACATCATAATATTTTTTTGCTCTATATATCCATTCAATATTTAACCTATCTATTTTTTCGCCAACTAATCTAGTAGCTATTTTTTTATCTGCTTCATCTAATTTATTAGCTTTTTTAATTAATATTGAGTAGTATAACTCACTTGTTTTCATCTCTAAATGCCACTCTCTAAATAATATTCCATCTTTATTAGTGCTTATCATAGTGGCATAATAAATAGAGCCCTTTAATAAACTTGTAAATTCTTCAATGGTACGTGCGTGTAATAGTTTATTAAAATCGATGCTAGAATATTTTTCACTATGAATAAAATATTTACTTATTTTATCTTTTAACTCATCTTTTATCACTGCCCGTAGTATCAAATTTAAATCATGTAACTCATATCGTTGTAGAATACATAAAAAGAAATCTTTATATACACCCGACATAAAACCAATCATTTTTTCAATTTCAGCTACTATCGCTTTTTCTAATACTATCTCAAAATCGTCTCTATGCATATCTTTTATGCTATAATCCACAAATTTTTTGTATGCTTCCTTTTTAAATATATAGTCTAATATTTGATTGGTATTACTTAATTCGAGTAATTTTCTAAACTCACTAGGGTGTAGTAGTATACGTTTTCTAGCACGTATTTTTGCCTCTAATGCCTGATATGATACGAACTCACTCATAAACTGCTTCTTCCTTAGTAACTAATTCATCAAATAATTGCTCTACTACACTGCTCTTAATCTTAGAAAAAGCTTTTGTTATTAAATTTATTTCATTTTGAGTTTGCTCAGTAATTTGTGTATATTCTAATGCATTTGCTCCTTTTAAGTCTTTTTCATACTCCGCAACTTGTTTTTTTGCTTCTTCTAAAATGTTTTTACACATGTCACTTATTTCCGTCTCTAGCTTAGCTGTTAAATTTTCTATAGTTTGTTTAGCTTGTTGCTGTTGCAGAGTGGCTTCTTGGTCTATAACAATAATTTCTTCAAAGATATCTTGCATACTTCTGCCTTCTTTCTACCCTTTTATAAATAGTTTACCATATTTCCCAAAAAATAGAAGAGGTTTTTCTACCTTTTATTTATCATATAGATTTTCCTTTTTTCGTATAGTAAGATTTGTTGAAATTTTAATCCATTTAATGGTTGTTGACAATCTTTTTTTCATATGGTAATCTTATTTTAGTACATATTTTGTTGAAATTTAATACAAAGCGAGGGAATAATACATGAAAATTTTTAGAATGCTAACTTTAATAGGAGTTATTGGTATAAGTGTTGGTTGTAGCAGTGGGGCTGGTGCTACAGATGCCGTGGAAAGTAATAACCATGATACCACAGTTGTTAGTACTGATGTAGATGATGTTAATGATGTAGATGATGTTAATGATGTAGATGATGTTAATGATGTTAATGATGTTAATGATGTTAATGATGTTAATGATACTAATTTTACAGAAGATAATAGTGATTTTGATGTCATTGAGGACATTCCTATGGAGGAAATATTAGCCGAAATACAATTTACAGATAATACAGATATGTGGTCAGGGTTTAGCGTTAGTTTTACAATAGACGAGAATATCGGAACTTATGATTACATAGCTATCAATGAATTTGGACAAGAAGAATTAGATTTTTTAATTAGCGATGACATTGGTGATGGTCTATTGGAATTACAAACTGAATATTACCAAGCCATTTTTTCAGGAATAGATGTTTTAACTACATTGGTAGAAAATTATTATAATTTAGATGGCAGCTTAGTTAAATCTGTTGAATATAATCTTAAATAAAATTAGTATTGACATCTTTTTTAGATTATGGTATTATTTATTAATATTAATTACATTTATGGTGTAATTTAATAAATAATTTTAGCGTATTATAAGGAGATGAAGAGAATTATGAAATTTTTTAAGATGTTAGCTATAGTAGGTGTTGTAGCTCTAAGTGTTGGATGCAGTAGTAGCAGTGGTGGCGCACAAGCAAGTAGCGATAGTGTAAGTACTAAGCAATTATCAGATTATGCAGATAGCTTAGAATTTACAGATAATACTGATATGATGCTTGGTTATAGTATTTCTTTAAGTATTGAAGGAAATGTAGCAACATTTACATATATGCCAGTAGAGGAACTCACACAAGGACAATTAGATGCTATAAAAGCTAATGTTGAGAGCGAGGCTATGTATAATGTTACTATTAATTCTTTAGCGCAAACTTTTAACTCTGTTTCTGATATAGCAGATATCGAAGTGGTATATGAATTTTATGATTATGATAATAATTTACATTTTTCTACGGACTACCTGTTATCTGAAGAAAATATAGAAAAAGCTTCACTAAGTTCAGAAAATGATATGATACAAGCAGTGTTAGACCAACTACAATTTGAAGATAATACAACTCTATGGCCAGGGTTTAGTATTTCTCTTATAATAGAAGATAGCACAGTATACTATCATTATTATCCAGTTGACGAAATTGGTCAAGCTGAAGTAGACCTTTTAGCAGATTTTGAAGTGGATGATTCCTTTATGCAATCACAAACTGATGCATATAAAACAACATTTGAAGTAGCAGAAGATTTAACAAAAGTAGTTGAGCTTTATTATAACTTAGATGAAAGTTTAGCTTTTGAAGTTGAATATAACCTAAAATAGATATGCCTAGGCATATCTATTTTAAATTTTCTATTAATTGCTGTGAATAAAATTCATATGCATTATTTTTATTAGTTTCAATTTTATATTTTATATATTTTGATTTATTTTTTATGCTAACTTTTTTTATATCTTCTTTTAATATTTTCTCTCCAAAAACTATCAACTCATCTTCTTGCCCTGTATACACCTTACCTGGAATATTTATAATTTCTAAACCCAATAACAATAGAACTACTATTATAGAATTAAAATTAAATGTTTGGCGTCCTATTAAATTGAGTATATTAATTATTATCATAGTTACAAAAAATATTAAAGTCAAACAAAACAAAAAGTCTTTTTTCAGTACTTCTTTCTCCATATATTCTTTTGCATAAGGTTTTTCAATTATATATGTTAGTACTTTAGTTACAATTACTAAACAATATAACATAGCTATTAATATATACATCCATTCTCTTGACACCCAAACCTCCTCAAAAAGTAGACAACGACGTCTACTTTTTATTTAAGCAACAATTTTTATACTTCATTCCGCTTCCGCATGAACAGCGTGAATTTCTTCCTAGCTTTTCAAATTTTACTACTGTTTTAGATTTTTTAAAATTTCTGTTAAGTTGGTTTTTTTCTTCTAAAGTAAGCAAAGTATCCCATTCTTTTAGATTATAAAGCCAATCAGCTTTTGCCTCTAACATGTTCCAGTATAACTTTTTCAAATCATACTCTAGCCTAACATGAGAATCCGCAGTCATTTCTTCTAATTTATAAGGACCTGCTACTAAACTTTCATTAATTCCATCCACAAATCCTAAAAATTCATAGTCACTCATGTCATACTTAGGTCCTAGCTCTGCTATGGTTCCTTCAATAATTTCATCTGGATTTGAAAGCATTTTAGCGTACACATTTCTTTCTTTTGTAAGATACTTTTCAACTACTTTTTTGTACTCCTCTGTTGAACGCTCTTTCGCATCTTCTCCGTAATTTTCCCATTGGTCATATAAACTCATAGTTTTTTTCTCCTTTTCACTTCAAGTATGTTCCTAGTATCTCTCCATAGTATAACACATGATTATTATCATTATTGTACCACTTTTCAAACACTTCAGCACTTACCATGTCCTTTTCTAGTGGCATTCGTGCAACTACCTTGCACTCATAATGAAGACTGCATTCTTCTACTAACTTTGTATTAACATTATTAGCAGATATAGGAGTTATATTGGCTACCTCCCATTTGTTTACATCTTTGCCGGACAAAGAACCGCATTTTGCAAGGGCTTCTTTTAAGTCATTATCAATTGGTATGCTAACGCTAAATTGCTGACTATTTTCTAACAGTGTATAAGTATGACGAGAATATCTAACTAATACCATAAACATAGGTTTGCCCCAATAAAATCCTATACTTCCCCAAGATATAGTCATAGTATTATCCATTTCTTCATTTGATACACTTAAAAATGCACCTTTTTGCAAATTTTGTAGTGCTTCACTAGCATACTCATTATACATTACTTCTCTCACATTGTCACCTCTTAAAATAATAATATACTTAATTACTATATGCTTTATTTTAATTTTAAATACCTCAAGCTAAATAAAGTGTAATTCCTCAAATTGTGATGAACAATATTACCAATATACTACCATTTAATACTACAAAGATTTATATGTGTAGTATGTCCTAAATTAATAAAATTATTTTAAATTTGCATATTTTTGGGCAATAATTTCTGCTGCTTGTATTCCATCTACTGCACTAGATGTAATTCCACCTGCATATCCTGCTCCTTCTCCCGCAGGGTATATACCTTCTATATTACTTTGATACTGTTTATCTCTTAGTATCCTAATAGGGGATGAACTTCTTGTTTCAATACCAGTAATCAAAGCATCTGGGTGGTTGAATTTCTCAATTTTAGTACCAAAATAATTAATTGCATCAGCTATAGAATCTGCCATAAACTTTGGTAAACTTTCTCTTATATTAGTTTTCGTTACATCTGGTTTATAAGTCGGCTTTACAACTCCTATTTCTGTAGTAGGTTTATTCTGCAAAAAGTCGCCTACCGTCTGCACTGGTGCATTATAATTTTCACCACCTAAATCATAAGCTAACCTTTCTAACTGTTGTTGTAATCTAATACCAGCAAGAGGATTATTGCTTTCAAAATCATCTGGTGTTATATTTACCAAAATAGCACTATTTACATTAACACCATCTCTTTTATGCAAACTCATTCCATTTGTTACTACCATATCTTTTTCAGAAGTAGACGCTACAACAAATCCGCCTGGGCATACACAAAAACTATATACACTCCTATCGCCTTTATTATACGTTACTTTATATTCACTGGCACCTAAATTAGGGTTATCATAAAAATCACCATATTGGCTCTTATTAATCCATTCTTGTAAATGTTCTATTCTTACTCCCATAGCAAACGGCTTTTGCTCTATACGTATGTTAGATTTGTGTAACATCTCAAACGTATCTCGTGCACTATGCCCTAGTGCCAAAACACAAATATCAGTTGGTAACCAAGTTTGGTTGTTAAGCTCTATGGCAACTATTTTATTCTCTTCTACTTTTATATCAGTAAGCGTTGTGTTAAAGCGAAATTCACCGCCCAACTGTTGTATATATATTCTTATATTTTTAATAACATCTCTTATTATGTCTGTACCTATATGAGGCTTACTATTATAAAGTATTTCTTTAGGAGCTCCAAAAGCTACAAATTCTTGCAATACTTTTTGACATCGTGTATTTTTAATCTGGGTAGTCAGCTTACCATCTGAAAATGTTCCGGCGCCGCCTTCACCAAACTGCACATTAGAATTAATATTTAGGTTTCTATTTTTCCAGAAGTCTTCAACATCTTTTATTCTTTCATCTACATCTTTGCCTCGTTCAATTATAATAGGTTTATACCCCATTTGAGCAAGCGTCAGGGCGCAAAACATCCCACAAGGGCCACTTCCTACTATAACAGGTCTATGATTTAATTGTTCCATGCCCATTTTAACATATTCATACTCTACTATATTTGATGGCACAGCTTTTTTACTTTTTAATAAATACTCATCTTTTATAGTTTTGATATCTACTGCATATACAAATTTGATATTATCTTTTTTTCTAGCATCTACAGATTTTTTTACTATCCTATATTCTAATATATCTTCAGGTCGTATATTTAGCTTTTTACCTATTCTATATTTAAGTCTATCTTCTGATTCATCCAACTTTAAATTTACTTCATTTACCCTAATCATTTTTACTCCTTATAATGCTTCTTGCCGCCGTTACTCCGCTAGACCATGCCCATTGCAAATTATATCCTCCGCAATCTCCGTCAACGTCTAGCACCTCTCCTATTATATACATATCTGGCACTATCTTTGATTTCATAGTATGCATATTTATATCTTCTAAACTTACTCCCCCTATAGTAGATTGTGCAAACTTAAACCCTCGTGTTCCTTTTACTATAAACTTAAAATGCTTTAAGGTATACACAAGCTTTTCTACTTCAAAATACTCTAAATCTTTAGCATAACGTGTAGGTTTTCCTATATCTGCAGATTTAATTATACTAATCCCTACTTTTTTATTAATCCACCCTATAAATAATTCCTCAATAGTTATGTTCTCTCTTATTTCTATTCTCTCATAGATATGTTGTACTACTTTATCAAAATCTAAATCTTTAAACAAATCTAGTTCCAAGTAGCAAAATTCTTTATTTATACTAGCTACCGATGCAACACGACTTACATTAAAAATTGCCGGCCCTGACAATCCATCAGCTGTAAATAATACTTCGCCATACTCTTCTTTTACAATATCCTTATAAAATATCTTTACATTACTATCTATCCTAATTCCTTGTAACGCTTTACAATGAGGTGAGTTAGATACAACATGTACTATAGTCGGTGCTAATGTTTCTATTTTATGACCTAATTTTTCTAATATATTATATATTGTATAATTCTCGCTTACCCCTGCCAATCCACCTGTTGCAACAATTATAGTATCTGCAGTAAAGCATAACTCTTGACTATATATTTTAAAGCTATTATTTTTATATTCGATTTGTGTTACACAAGTATCTGTAATTACATTTATACCTAAAGACTCAATCTCAAGCTTTAGCACATCCACAATGCTGGTTGCCTGCAAAGATGCAGGGTAAACTTTATTGTTTTTAATAATCGGCACAATCCCTAATTTTGAAAAGAAATCCATAGTGTCTTGTTCATTAAATTGTAAAATAGGCTCTAGAGTTTTAGTTGCATGAAAATATTTTTCACTTAACTGTACGTTTGTCATATTACACCTACCGTTACCAGTTGTCAATATTTTTTTGCCTATTTTACTTTGCTTTTCTAATATTATAACATTAATACCTGCCCTTGCTAGTACAATAGCAGATATTAATCCAGATGCACCTGCTCCTATAATAGTTACCGATTTATTCACTTAAATTTTGTAAAATCCTTTCAAAGTAATTTGGGTCTTCTTCTAACTTTATTTTATCTTTAGAAGTTATAGCAATTAATTCATGTGTTAATAAGGTATTTGTATATCCAGAAAATCCATCTGCCTTAAGCCCTATTATTTGAAAATCATTTCCTAATACAATTCCTATTTCATTATCCCTAGAACCCATATAGTATATAACTTCTTCTGGTTCAATATAGGTATTACCTGATAAAGTAACTTGATGTTGGTTAAACTCAATTATCTCATAATCTGGAAATACATTTTTAAAGTCTTGCTCATCTAAACACATAACACTATATGGGTCAATTTCATTAACTGTAATAATATTATCTTCTTGATCTTTTAAAATTATCTTAATATTAGTTGATGGTAGTATTTGAGATTCTACTAATATTTTTGACTCTTCTTGAAGTACCACCGTATCTATTGTTGTAACTTCTGGTGCAATATTAGTTTTTTCTGGCACTTCTAATGAACCTATATAAATAGCAAATAAAGAAAATAGTAGCACACTAAATAGTGTAAGCATAATATATCGTCTTTTACTTAACATAAAAATCCTCCTAAATATTTTTTTAAAGTATAGACAATACACATACATTTTAAACACCTTATTCTATAAAACCTTCACCTAATACCTCGTGCAAATCTTGCACACTCACAAATGCACGATTATCTGTTTCCTTTATAAAGGTACGCATTTTTATAAATTGTCTTCTATCTAACGCTGTAGTAATTACAGTTTTAGCATTTTTGCTATATGCTCCTTTGGCCTCATATAATGTTGCTCCTCTTTCTAACTTATTTAATATATACTGCTGAATTATCTCACTAGTCTTTTCTGTTGAAGGTACTATCATAACATATCTTTCAACAGATATGCCTGATATAATAAAATCAATTAATATACTTGTAATTAAAACTCCTAAGACTGCATATAATCCTTTTTCTATCCCAAAAACAAAAGTTGCTGATACTACAACAATCATATCAGCTATTATTAAACTAACACCAATTTTTAATCTTGAATATTTTGATATAATCTTTGCAATTATATCAGTTCCTCCTGATGAGCCTTCTTGCATAAATATCATGGCCTGCCCTAAGGATATTAAAAGTGAGCCAAATATTAAAACAACCAATGTATCCTCACTTAACATTGCCGGATTTGGTGTTATAATCTCAAAAAAACCAATCGTAATAACTATTGATAGGCTAGAAATAATACTCTTAAACCCAAAGCTTTTACCTAGCATTATAAATCCTATAGTAAACATTATTATATCTAGCACTAAAACAATTATACTAATAGGAATCATAGGCATAAGCTCTTTTACTACTACCGAAAGCCCCGATACCCCTCCTCCTGCTAATTGAGCTGGTGCCCAAAAATAATATATTCCTGCTGCTATAAATGCCGAACCTATCAATATCTTTAAATACGTTTTCATACTATTCTCCCTTTCTTTATCAATTTTAACTTATCTAGCCTGCCTAACTTCTTAATTTGTATTTCTCTTTTTAGGGCATCACTTTTCAGTTCATAAGTTTCAAAATATACTAACTTCACAGGAAGCCTTCCCTTAGTATATTTTGCACCTTTGCCTAAATTATGTGTATTTATTCTATTTTCTAGATTTATTGTATATCCTGTATAGAGGGTATTATCATTACACTCTAATATATAAATATAATACATAGCTTGTCCTCTTGCATATTTTTTTTATTCAAACATAAGCTTTAATAACTGGTAATTTCCTTATTTATTGGAGGTATTTAATGGATAATTTAGGCAATATTAAACATGTTTTTGCAAGTAGCAATACCCATCTTGGTATTTATCAAATTTTCAACTTTGGTTGCTTAAAAAACACCAAATTTTATATTCTTAAGGGAGGACCTGGTACTGGAAAAACAGTTTTTTTAAAAAAGCTAGGCACCGAACTTGTTGATAGTGGTCAAAATGTCACTTACTACCATAACACAATTAATCCTGATTTTCTAGACGCAGTATACGTACCTAATCTAAACGTTATGTTTATTAGCTATAATTTAGTTATTAATAAAGATATTCCAACAACTTTATTTGCAACTATTATAGATTTAGACGAGTTCTTAGATGAACATAAAATTTTACCACATAAAGATGCAATCATTAATTCTTATAATATTGTGGACCGCTGCCTAACTCATGCTAGATTTTATTTAGAAAGTGCAAATGCTATATATAGAAACTATCTGTTTACTACAGAGCCTTGTATAAAGCAAGATGCAAAACTAAAGTACGAAAATGCGTTATTTAAAACTCTATCCGGTATTGTTTCTGATGTTAATAAAATAGGCACAGCACAATATTTTTATGGGTATGCAGTTACAGGAGATGGATTAGTAGATAATTTGCACACAATTATTGGCAAAAGTAAAAATATTTATTTAGTTAAAGAAACTTTGGTTTGCTCATCTAAGCAGCTTATGAAACGTATTTGTGATTTATTTATTTATCGTGGATATGATATTGAGTGTTATGTCTCACCGTTTGATAATGAAAAAATTGAAGATATAATAGTTAAAGATTTATCTCTTGCTATTACCATTAGTAATTTAGTTAGAAAACCAAAAGTATTTCCTACAGATATATACGATTTTATTCACTGTGTAGATGATGAAACTTTTGATATCATTTCACTTCCTGTAGAAAAAGATTTTAAGCTATTTAATTCTTTACTAGACAAAGCTTACTTGTATATTTCAAATGCCAATAAAAATCTTGAAAACATTAGAATATACTATAACGCTGCTATGGATTTAAGTAATATAGACCAAATTTATGAAACTACTTTAAAAGAAATTTTAGGTTATGATTAATTTAGTAAAATTTGCTATTGCTAAATAACAGAAATTGTGATTAAATAATAATTATCAGTAAGCTATATCGGCATATAGCTACATACTATATTATTTATTTTTATTGAGGAGGAACATATATGGTCGCATCAGTCTTAAAGCAACACAACTTAAAAGTTACACCTCAAAGGTTAGCAATTTTTGGAGCTTTATCTAATACTACATCTCACCCCACAGCAGAAGAAATTTATACTGTTATACAATCGGAATTTCCTACAATGAGCCTAGCAACAGTATATAAAACTTTAGACACCTTTGTAAAATCTAATCTCATTCAACAACTTAATGTCGGTGAAAATTCATTTCGGTATGATGCCACAACTTTGTCTCACCCACACATTATCTGCACTAATTGTAGCGTAGTAGTAGACTTAGAAAATTTCATGGATCTTGATTTTACAAAAATTAACACCGACTTTGAGATAACTTATCACAAGCTTTTTTTATATGGACTATGTCCAACTTGTAAAGTAGCTCATCAAGATTGATGAGCTACTTTTTCTAATAATCTCTTATAACTCATATCTATTGCAATTGCTCCTAAAGGTGCAGTTATTATAATAGATAAGATAGATACAGATAAAATTATTTTTCCGCTAGATATTCCCATAGATAGAGGAATGGCACCTATTGCAGCTTGCACAGTTGCCTTAGGCAAATATACTAATATACAAAACAATCTCTCTTTAGAATTGATTTCTGTTCCCACTAAACTAAGTACAACACCAATAGTTCGGATACATAATCCTATAAAAATCATAACCACTGCTGGTATACCCATATAAAGCATATAATTTATATCCATCACTGTACCTACTAATACAAATAGTATAACTTCTGCTACAATCCATAGTTCACCAAATTTTATGGATAACTCACTAATTATTATAGGTAAACTTTTAATTTTATATGCACAAGCCATACTTATAATAGCCAAAAGCCCTGAATAAGGTAAGTATATTAAATCCTCTATGCCAGCCAATATAAATGCTATTGCCAAAATTATAATAACCTTAACGCTATTTCTATTTTGAAAGTACTCGCAAAATTTACTAAACAAAACCCCTGCACTTGCTCCTATAACAACTCCTAATATAATAGAAATAGGTATACCCATAAAATCAGTAACTTTAATCCCTTGCCCCAAAGCCATGGCACTAAACGTTGTAAATAATACGATTACAAATACATCATCACAAGACGCACCCGCTAATATAAGTTGCGGAATGCTTTTATTTGTACCATATCCCTTGTCAATTAAGTTTACCATTCGAGGTACAACTATTGCTGGAGATACAGCTGCTAATACTGCACCCATCAGCAATGCATCAGTATGGCTTATTTCTAAAATTAATGGGGCAAAAATAAAATACGCCATAACCTCAAAACTTGCAGGTAAAAATGACATTAAAAATGCCGGCCTTCCTACTTTACGTAAATCATTAATATTAAGCGTAAGACCAGCTTTTATCAAAATTATTATTAGAGCCATTTCTCTTAAATGCGATGATATACTAAGCAGTTCGTTATCTAATAAATTTAGAACATATGGGCCTAGTATAATACCACTAAATAACATTCCAATAATCCGTGGTAATTTTATTTGTTGAGAAATATACGCCATAGATAATCCTACTAAAAACAATAGCCCAAAAGATAATAGCATAAAAACCTCCTATAAAAAGTCGCAAAAAGTTTATACTCTCTGCGACTTAACATTTATTTTATTATACTCCATTTGAGACTAAAGTATTAGTATATTTAAGAATTTTTAGCGTCTAATTGGCATTTTATTTTGTTGAGGCATTCTATTATTCATATGCCCCCTACTATCAAATGTGTCTGGGTCTAATTCATTTCCATTTTCATCAACTATTGTACCCCCTGTAATTTCCATTATGTTATCCACATCAACAGCTACATCAATCCACCTTATGCTAGAATCTATTATAATTTCTCCACCTTCAATATATAAGTCTCCATTTGAATCTATACCATCTCCGACTGATTTTAGTCTAATTTTCCCATCAGTAATTTTAATATATTCTTGTGCATTTATAGCATCGTCTAATACTGTTATATCAATGTCACCACCATTAATATTTATTGTATTACCCTCAATCCCTTCGTATCCGTCATATACAACTGCATATATATCATTTATAGTTACATCTAAATCAGCATGAAACGCATCATCTCCTGTATATATATAGAAAGTTCCACCATTTATAAGCAAATCACCATCAGCATGCACTGCATCTTCATATGCAGATATCTCAAATGTACCGCCATTTATTATCACATAATTAGCTTTAATTGCCTTCATACTCGTTTCTAGCAGGCTAGTTGGATGGATAGTATTACCCTTACCTTCTCCTACAGTAATCGAATTAAGAACACCGTCATATCCGCCACCTGATGCAAGAGTAAAATCTCCGCTATCTATTTGTAAACTATTTTCTGCAGATATTGCATCTGATTGTGCATTAATATTAAATGTA
Organism: Candidatus Parepulonipiscium sp. PG-Nun2H_MBin03; assembly: GCA_001995005.1. GTDB lineage: Bacteria > Bacillota > Clostridia > Lachnospirales > Cellulosilyticaceae > Epulonipiscioides. The sequence continues at coordinate 25,124 of MDJN01000174.1, forward strand.
CCACTAGCAATTATTACATGTCCTCTATCTTCGTCTGTATCGTTAGTCGATTTTATTCCATCTTTACCTGCATCTACTGTAATATTTGCGTTACTTATTGCTAATAAATCCTTCCCTATAATACCATCTTCTACTGCTGTTACTGTAATCGTACTATCAACAATTATAAGGTCATCACGTCCATTTATTCCGTCTACATAATCCGTCATAATATTTAAACTACCTAAGCCTGTAATTACTGTATCCGCTCTTGTATATAGTGCAGCTTTTGGAAATTCTGTATCTTCTGTTTCAACATTGCCTTGCACTATATAATTTTCTGTTCCTTCTGGTAAAACTATTACAACGTCTTTTGCTTCTATAATATGAATAGGTGTACTATCCGTACTCTCTATACTAACATTATTTAATACTATATAAACTGTTCCTTTATCCACGTTTTTATCCACATCAACAACTATATTATTATAATTACCACTAAATTCATAGGTTCCACTGCTTGTAATAGTTATTTGCTCAGCATCTGCAATTTTAATAGGATCAGTTAAATCCTTAGTATAATCATTACTAAATGTGTAATCGCTACTAAAATAACTGATTTCTTCTCCTATAATAGGCTCTGATTCTATAATCTGATCTGCTAATATTTGAGTTTGGCTAAGCGTTGTGCAAGCCGTTAATCCACATAAAATACATACCCCCGTAATTATTTTAAAATTTCTCATTCTATCACTCCTTAAAATGCTAATTGCCTATAAAGTACTGTTTAAAAATTCTTGCCTTGTAATTAAAATGTCTAGGTTTCCATTTCTACATCTTAAGTCATCTACGAATTGTTTCTCTTCTTGTTTGTTCTTTAATTCTATCTCATAAGTAAGTTTAAACGTACTACCCATATTTGTAGATTTTACAGTTATTAGTTCAAACTTTTTGGTATATTTATTAAATATATCATCAAATCCGTCTACGTAGTTAAGACTTTCTGGGATTGATATAGTTAATATTCGTTCATCATTTGCTTGTTTACCAAAGTCTACTATGCTTAACACATGAGTAATCGTACACGCTATAATTGTAAATAATATAGCAAAACCTATATATCCCATTCCAATAGTAATTCCGGCACCCATAGCTATAAAAATCGAACCTATCTCTTTTGCTGTGCCCGGTACTGATCTAAATCTTATTAAACTAAATGCACCTGCTACCGCTACACCTGTACCGATGTTTCCATTTACCATTATAATTATCATAGTTACAACTATCGGTATTATAACTAATGTTACTATAAATCCTTTAGAACCTTTCGTTTTATAACAATGCATTTTCGCAAGAATAAGCCCAACTATAAAAGCTGTTGCCATGCATATTAAAAAGTTGCTAATGCTAACATTCGTTGCCACTTCTGCTTCAAATATGCTATTAAATATATCCATCTAAGCTCTCCTTTCTAAGTCTTGCACAAATGTTGGTAAAATAAATTTATTAAATGCTGTGCCATACTTTGAAAAAGAACGTTTGTATACTTGATTTTGTTTCATAAATTCTAGTAGCCAAAATGGTAATCCTTCAACTGTTTTAACTTCAAGTAATACATACTCATCTGATAAAACATCTAAATCCTCTGCACTACTATATAAAGAAATGTTGTTCATTCTAGTTTTAATATTAAAATCAAAAGTCATACGAAAAGTATCGTTATCAAAGCAATAGTACGCCTCTCTTTCGTAAGATAAATATACTCTAGGCATCAAATCGTCATACGTACTTATAAAATAGTTAATTTCCTTCTTAATTTGCGTAACCTCTTCATCATTACCTGTAGCATATAATTTTACCAATGCTTCTTCTTGTTTATAGGTAACTCTGCGTTTATACACTACTCCGTTATATTTCTTTTTTAATTCCACATATGCAGTCGCTTCGTCATCAGGTTCGCCATATATACGTAATCTTAATTTTTCTTTATAACGAGGTTTTTCGATTGACGTTCTAATTATACTATAATCATGTGTATCAAAATATATATTAGATATTTTGTGCCTTCCAAATTCATCTAGTACCATATGCGAGTCCATCACTTTACATAGCTCCTGATATTGAGGCATAGTTAACATAGTTAACATATATTTTAATTCATATCTCTTAAAAAATGATTGTATCGCCATAAAATCCACCCTTACTTTCTATAAATACTATTCTACATAATAATTATATCTTATTAACCTTAATTTAACCTTAATTTAATCTTAATTTAATCTTAATTTAATCTTAATTTAATCTTAATTTAATCTTAATTTTCTATGAATAATTTTTAGTATTAATAATTTTTTTACTTTGATTTAATAAAATCACAAAAAAATAAAGTACCAATACTCTAGTACTTTATTTTTTCATAGATACCTAAATTTTTAAAGTGTTTCTTTTTTACCAACAGCTCGTATAAATTTCTTTAATATCTTCTAACGTAAGTTCTACATAATTATTATTTAGTAGCCTTTGTTGAGCTTCTATTACACTTTCGCTAAATTCTGTAATTTGACTTTCTGTCATTCCATACTCTTTTAATGGTTTACGTGCAATAATTTTATCTAACAATTCCTCTAATTTATTTAATGCATTTGTACTCTCACACTCTAAAATATCTGCAATAACTTGCTCAAATTGATTAATTTTTCCTACTGGTACCTTTTCTTTATACTTATTAAATACAGGCATAAACATTAGTTGATTTGCCTCTCCATGTGGAATATGATGCGTTCCACCTAATGGATAACTTAGTGCGTGTACAGCTGCACAACCTGCATTACCAAATGCTATTCCTCCATAGTTACTTGCTATTAAAAACTCCTCTATTTTATCAGTCCAAGAGTTTTGCCCATTTTCTAGTACATATTTATATCCTTCTATAATCATTTTTATGCCTTCTACCGAAAACATTTCTGTATATGCATTAGCTTTTGGTGACATATAAGATTCTACACAGTGTATTAATGCATCAATAGAGCTTGTTGCAAAGAATTTATAAGGCAATCCTTTTAACATCTCTGGGATCAACACTGTTCTATTAGGATACATAATATCTAGTGCCAACCCTTTTTTAGTATTTAAGTTCGTAAGCTCGGCAATAGTTATGTTCGTTACTTCAGAACCGGTTCCACAAGTTGTCGGTATAACAATCAGTTCTTTATCTTTAGTTACAGGTGCACCCATAAATATTTGCTCTATACTTGCATCAGAAGACAAAATAAGCACCTTAGCTATATCTATTACAGTTCCTCCACCTATAGCAATAATTCGCTTCACATCTTTTGGCATATCCGCTTTCATATCGGAAATCATCTTATCAGTTGGCTCACCTTTACCATATTTTTGTGGAAACATATGTGGGTATTTTGGGTCTATATCAACTATGCTATATACAACTTCATCCGCTAAGATAAGATCTTGCTCAGTTAAGGTAATATCTTCTAAAAATTCTTTAAACGTATCTACCATGCTTATTGCTGTTTTTAATAAAAATTGTTTCATTTATCCACCTCTACTATTATTTAATCTTAATTAGTACTTTAAAGAAATCGGTACCGCTTTGGGCATAATCAAATGCTTCTTTAGCCTCGTCTAATGAATAAGTTTTAGAAATTAATTTTCTAAGCTCATCATTTATTAAGCCACTTTTTAGAATTTCAAGAGCACCTATAAAGCTATATTGGCTATGAATTCTCACACCTTCCAACACTAGTTCTTTTACAAAAACTTGCATTAAATTTACTTCTAGTGGTTTAGGTGCCATTCCAATTACCATAACTTTGCCTGCTATTTTAGCCAATTCAACAGCAGTAGTAATACCTGCTTGTGTAC
>MDJN01000175.1 GCA_001995005.1 Candidatus Parepulonipiscium sp. PG-Nun2H_MBin03
ACGTGGAACATCTCTCTTTTTTGTGGAACATGTTCTACGTGTAATATCTCTCTTTTATGTGAAACATATTCTACGTGGAACATTCCTAAATTATGTAGATAAATTGCCACTATTAAGAAAGCATGATATAATTATTAAGTATATAGCAAGTGGAACTCAATATTTAAAAGCATTTTTACGTAATAATCTTATATTAGAGAGAATATATCACAAAGAAAAGGAGGTTACAAGAGGAAAGAGGAACACTTCCTCACATCACTAACGTGGCGTGTCTTCTTGTATAAAATAATGAGTAATATTATTTCAGTAGTTAATCAAAAAGGTGGCGTAGGAAAAACTACTACTGTTATTAATTTAGCGGCAGTAATAAGCCAGACAAAAAAAGTGTTAGTAATTGATATAGATCCTCAAGGAAATTCAAGTAGTGCATTAGGAATTATTAAAAATGCGGTAACTGACAGCATATATAATGTATTAGTAGAAAATAAAAATATTAAAGACGCAATACTTACTTCTACCAATGAAGAAATTGACGTTATACCTGCTAATATTAATATGACAGGATTAGATTATTCTTTAAATAAGATTGCTAATAAGGAATATATCTTAACTAATAAAATCCAAGAAATATCTAACGATTATGATGTTATTTTAATAGACTCTCCACCGGGTATTAATTTACTTAATATCAATGCTCTAACTGCATCTGACTACATCTTAATTCCTATGCAGTGTGAATATTATGGACTAGAGGGATTGTCTCAAGTTATGCAAACATTTAAACGTGTTAAAGCTACTACTAATCCTCGTCTAGAGATAATAGGTATTTTATTTACAATGTATGATTCTAGGACCAAATTATCTAATGAAGTTATAAAAGAAGTAGAAAAGTATTTTTCAAATTATACTTTTAATACTAAGATTAATAGAAGTATAAAATTAAGCGAAGCACCGAGTTATGGGAAATCTTGTATTTCTTATTCTCCAAATTCAAAAGGAGCAATTCAATATAAAGAATTAACAACTGAATTATTAGGGAGGTTAAAAACATGAAACAACCTGCATTAGGGAAGGGGTTAGATATACTATTTTCGCAAGAAACTCTAACTAGTATTACTTCACATGAAGTACTAGATATAAATAAAATCGAACCTAACTATCAACAACCTAGAAAAAAATTTTCAGACCAGGATTTAGATGAGCTGACTTTATCCATAAAAGAACATGGGATAATACAACCTATTATAGTTACACAAAAAAATGATAAATACCAGATTATAGCAGGTGAGAGAAGATATCGAGCTGCTAGGCTATTGGACTTAAAAGAGGTTCCAGTTAGAATTAAAAAAGTTACCTCTGACGAAGAAGTCTTAGAACTTGCTTTAATAGAAAATATTCAAAGAGCCGATTTAGACTCTATAGAATTAGCAGAAGCATTTGATGTATTAGTTAATAAATATGGACAAACTCATGAGCAAATTGCTAAAAAATTAGGTAAGAATAGAGCTACTATAACTAATATTTTAAGGCTAAACACTTTATGCGACTATACAAAACAAAAAATTCGTGAAAATTTGTTTAGCGAAGGTCATGCTAAGGCAATACTTAAAATAAAAGATGAGGTTGAACAACAACGTATTACTGATATGGTTATAAATAATAACTGGTCTGTTAGAGCGTTAGAGAATTATATAAATAAAATTACTGCTAACAAACTAGATACTATTAGCGAAAAAGATATACTAGTTAATGCATTGTATAAAGATATTGAAGAAAAGCTAAAATTAACTTTTGGAACAAAGGTCAAGTTATCTCAACTAAAAGATAGAGGAAAAATAGAAATTGAATATTATTCAGATGAGGATTTAGAGAGAATTTTAGGGGCAATACATTAGTAAAAGAGGAAACAAAAATGCAATTGGAATTTATATCAACTAATATAGAATCAATAATTCTTTATAGTACAATAACTCAAGTCATTTTGCTTATAAGTTTAATGATAATAGGAATTAAGTTTTATCAAGTTAATAAAAGATATCGTCAATTTATGAAGCCCAATCTTGTAGATTTAGAAGAATTATTTTATTCCTATGCAAGAGAGGTTAAAGACATAAAGCTAGATATCGAAAAAGACCGTGAAAAAATAGCAGACTTAAATAAACGCATGTCTACTACGCTACGTAAAACTAGCATAACAAGGTATAATGCTATAGAGAATGTTGGGGCAGACTTATCATTTGCGTTATCTTTATTAGATGAAAAAAATAATGGTGTAGTATTAAACGGAATTTATAGCAGAGACGGTTCTTATATATATGCTAAACCAGTAACTAAAGGAGAATCCACCTATAGATTATCTGATGAGGAGCAAGAAGTTCTTAACACTACTCTCAATCAACACTAACTAGTATAATAATGTATAAATAAGTTTATAATAATCGTAAAAAAAGCAGGTGGTTAGTATGGTAGTTGCATTGACTCAAGAATTAACAGAACTAAAACAGTATTTGACCGAGAATACAAATTATAAGATAATTGACTTAGATTTATCCAACAAAACCGAAGGTATACATGCATTAATATATGATACTCCATTAGAAAATGTAGCTTTTGAAGAATATCAAGAACAACTTAGGAATATATCTTTAGATAGTGAAACTAATGAATATGATAATACTCTATTATTACTTAGTGCTAAAAATAAAACTCCTTCAGAAATTAAAGATATTCTAGATAGTAGATTTACAAATATTTTTAAATAATAAAAGTGTAGAACATGTTCTACGTGGAACATATTAATTTTGTACCAAGCATGTTCTACGTGGAACATATAAAAAGAAAGGAATATAACATGTTATTAAGTAAATTAGTAGGAGAACACTTTAAAGAAAAACCAGCCGAAGCAATAAGTACTAGTCATATATTTTTATTAAGAGGAGGGTATGTTAGACAAGTTTCAAATGGAATTTTTACTATGCTATTACCTGCAGTAAAAATTAAGGCTAATATAGAAAGAATACTACGAGAAGAAATGAATAAAATTGACGGACAAGAAGTTATATTTCCAGTAGTTTTACCAGCAGATTTATGGCAAGAATCAGGTAGATTTGAAAATGTAGGTTCTGAACTTCTTAGAATGAAAGATAGAACAGGTAAAGATTTAGTACTAGGAATGACACATGAAGAAGCAGCAGTTCACCTTGCACGTGGAGATGTGAAATCTTATTCTCAATATCCTTTTATGATATATCAAATTCAAACCAAATTTAGAGACGAGGCAAGATCTAGAGGTGGTTTAATTAGAGTTCGTGAATTCACCATGAAAGATGGGTATTCATTTCATACTAATGAAGAAGATCTAACTGAGTATTATAATAAGTGTTTAGAAGCATATAACGCAATTTATAGAAGAGCTGGGATACCAGAAGTGGTTTGTGTTGAGGCTGATACAGGTATGATGGGAGGCAATGTTTCTCATGAATTTATGTTATTAACCGATATTGGAGAAGATACAGTTATCGTATGTGATAGTTGTGATTATCGGTCTAACTTAGAAGTGGCTATAAGTGAAGTAACTAATCTCACTACAACAGTTCGAGAAATAAATGAAATACACACTCCAAATGTTAGTACAATATCAGACGTTGCAAATTTCTGTAATACAACCGAAGATAATACTCTTAAGACTGCAGTATATAGCATTGAAAACAGCAACAAAATATTAGTAATATTCCTTAGAGGTGATTTGCAAGTTAATGAGGCGAAAGTACAAAAAATAGTTAAAGCTAAAATTACTCCTTTTACAGAATATGGAAAAAGTAATTTGAAATTCGGATTTATCGGTCCTAAAGATTTAGAAACAGAAAATTTGATTGTACTATATGATAAATCTATAGAAAATGAAACTAATTTAATATGCGGAGCAAATAAAGTTGATTATCATTTAGAAGGACTGAATATATCTAGAGATTTGCAGATAGAACAATTTCATGATGTGGCACAAGTAAAAGAAGGAAGCTCTTGTAAACATTGTGCAGGAAAATTACAATTTAAAAGAGGCATAGAAGTAGGGAATATATTTAAATTAGGTACTAAATATACCGAAACTATGAATATGACATATATAGATGCAGATGGTAAGTCACAAACTCCTACTATGGGATGTTACGGTATTGGGGTAGGTCGACTATTAGCTTCTGTAATAGAAGCTCGTCATGACCAATATGGTCCAATATGGCCAATAAGTATCGCACCATGGCAAGTTCATATATGTGTGTTAAAATCTAAAACTCAAGATTTATTATCAATAGGCTTAGATATTTATAATAAGCTCCAGCATGAAGTTATATTAGACGATAGACAACTTACACCAGGGGTACAATTTGCTGATGCAGATTTATTAGGCGTACCAATTAGGATAGTTATAGGAGATAAGAACTTAAAAAATGGTCAAGTAGAAATAGTAACCCGTGATAAGAAAATTAAAAAACTCGTTGACTTAGATAAAGTGATAGAAGAAACTGATAAGCTAGTTGAAGAACTTTACGCTGAATACAAATAAAAATGTACAACTTATTATAAAAATATGATATAATGTATAAGTAATATAATATTTATTTAAAGGAGGAATAATTTAATGAAATCAAATCCTATGATTAGGAAAGGATTGGGACAAACGCATAGTTATACTGGTGAAGCTATGAGTGTGGCAGGGACTAGGAATAAAACACTATTACTTATGTCAATAACTTTCATAATAGCATTACTTGCGTATTTAGTTTGTTACAACGGGGGGCAGCCGAATTTTCAACTTGCAAATACTATCAGCATAACTTCTAGCGTAATTGGATTAATCTTAATAATAGGCATGATGTTTAAACCACAGGCAGCGAAAACTTTTGCTTTTATCTATGCTGTAACAGAAGGATTATTTGTTGGAGCAATAACAGTAACATTTAGTTATTATTTTGATGGTGTTGTACCAAAAGCAATTATATTAACAGTACTTGCAGTTATATTTACAATACTATTATATAAAGAAGCTCCAACATTAGCATCAAAAATCCGTTCAGGTGTTATTATCTTAACATTTACTATACTACTAGCTTCTATACTAGGAATAGCATTCTATGCATTAGGTTTTGGAAATGTTCTATATGGAACAAGTCCCATATCTATCGGCTTTAGCATGTTAGTTGTACTGGTTGCAATTGCAAATTTAATGTTAGACTATGACAATGTGATATATGGTTCTAGAATGAATTTGCCTAAACATATGGAGTATTTTTTCGCAGTAGGTATACTTGTAACTGTTGTATGGGTATATGTAGAAATGTTAAAATTATTAGCTAAGCTAGCTGCAAGGTCTAGCGATTAATAGAGCGTATTTCACTCTACAAAATTCACATATACTTCCTATATACCAAGTATTATTATAATCTTAGGTATATAGGATTTTCTATTTATTATTGTATATCTAATTATGAGGGGAGAGAAAATGGGACTTTTATATTTATTAATTGGACTAATAGCAACTACAGTGGGGGCATTATCTGGGCTTGGCGGGGGAGTAATAATAAAACCTGTCTTAGACATATTTGGACATTATGATATTGCTACTATCGGAATATTATCATCAGCTACAGTGTTTTCAATGTCAATAGTAGCATTGTTAAAAAAGTTTATAGCTAAAGCTACTTTTGAGTACACAAAATTACTTGCTATATCTCTAGGAGCAATACTCGGAGGAATTGTCGGCAAATATGCATTTACTTTATTTACGGCATCAGTAGAAATAGATTTAGCAAAAATAATTCAATCAGTATGTTTAGCATTGTTGATGGTAGCTGTGTTACTCTTTAGCTTATATAGAAATAAAATAAAAACATATAAAACAAATAATATATTTATATGTTTATCAGCAGGATTATTTATGGGGTTTATAGCTGCTTTTTTAGGCATAGGAGGGGGGCCAATTAATGTAGCGATAATAATAATATTATTTTCTTGTAATGCAAAAGACGCTGCTATATATTCAATATTTACAATATTCTTCTCGCAACTCTCAACTCTCGCCACAACATTTTTTACAACTGGATTTCAAGATTATAATTTAGAAGTAATAGGATATATGATAATAGGTGGCATATCTGGTGGATTTATTGGAGACAAGATCAATAAAAAAATATCTGTATGCACTGTAGAAAAATTATTTAACATAGCCATGGTGGTAGTAATCTTACTTAATATTTATAATATAATTAAAGTTATATTATAAATATTAATATCATAATTATTTTTGTGAGGGATACAAAATGTTCTTCAACAGCTCACTTGATAAGATGAAATCCATCAAAGTGGCGAACTGAAAAATTTTCGCATCTCACTGACAAGATACAATGATCCGCATATGATTATTGTATCATTTTTTTTTGCTATAGTCAGTGCATATTCTATAGCATCTTTAGGATTATTATACGCAGTTACATTATTATGATTTATCAGCTGTTTTAATTTATGAGCAGGCATTGCTTGTTTATGATTTGGCGTAACAGCAATGATACATGTTCCACGTGGAACAATGTATTTTAACATAGATATATAATCTTTATCTTCTAAAACACCTATAATTATAATAAGTTGCTTAAAATTTGATATAGCTTTATTTAGAGCTTTTATACCAGAAGGATTGTGAGCACCATCTAATATAATAAGAGGGGCTTCATTAACTACTTCTAATCTAGCAGGGAAAAAAGTATTATTTATCCCTGATATTATATCTTCATCGGTAATATTAAAATACTCTTTAAGATTAAGTGCTACTTCAATTGCACAGATTGCATTATAAATTTGAAACTGTCCTAATAAGCTTTTATTAAACCGTAAAGTTTTATATATAAATTCTTTGGCTCTAAAACTTGTATCTAATATATTAAGAGCTTGCAAATCAGGTATAACTATTTTACTGTTTTTTTTATGACATATTGAACTTATTAACTCCAAAACTCCAGCTTCTTGTATAGGGTATATAACCGTCGTAGCACCCTTGATTATTCCAGCTTTTTCAGTTGCTATTTGCAAAATGTCGTCTCCTAAAATATGTGTATGGTCAAGCCCAATTGAAGTTATTACTTGTACTAAAGGGCATTCTATAACATTTGTTGCATCAAGACGGCCACCCAAACCTACTTCTAAAACTACTACATCACACTGTTGTTTATGATACCACAACAATGCTACTGCCGTTACAATTTCAAAATAACTATATGCGTTATATTTAAGATTTTGGATGCACTCTTTAACTTGTTTAATACAATCACATAATCCGGATTCACTAATCATTTTCCCATCTATTTGTATCCTTTCTCTAAATTCTATAACATACGGACTTATATATAAACCTGTTTTAATACCCGCATTGATAAGAATATTAGATATCATAGTAGAAGTAGAACCTTTGCCATTAGTTCCTGCTATGTGAATAAATTTTAATTGTTGATGTGGATTTTTGAGTGCATATAATAATTCCATAAATTGTTTCATACTGGATTTTGTGCCAAACATAGCAAACGAATTGATAAAGTTTAAAGATTCAATGTAATTCATAATAATTTTCTCCTTATTTAATAAATAATATACATTTTTACACTCTAAGACAACCTGTTGGTTCATATAATAGTAATAGTCTAAACAAAAGGTTGTGAATTTATGAAATATGAGATAAATTTATTAAAACTTATGATAAAGATAGCAATTTTAGCTATGTTAGTAGTAATGGGAATACATTCATTTTTATCTGGATTAATATTAGTGCATCAAAGTTCTATGAATCCAACTCTAGAAGATGGCGATATGTTAATAGTAAATAAATTTATATATATAATTAGCAAGCCACAAGTCAATGATATTGTAATTTTATTTAGAGATGACCCTACAGGAATTGCAACTACTAGATTAGGTAGCACGCTAAAAGATTATTTTAAAAATATGTTTAATATGGAACCTACGGTTAGATACGTAAAAAGAATAGTGGCTACAGAAGGAGATATAGTTGATATTAAAAATGGTAATTTATATATAAATGGCGAATTGATGGAAGAAGATTTTACTATTGGGAAGACTTATAGTAACCAAGGAAATTTTCCACAAGTAATAGAGCCAGGGTACGTTTTTGTATTAGGAGATAACAGGGAAATTAGTCTTGATAGTAGAAGATTTGGGCAAGTACCTATTAAAAATATAGAAAGTAGGGTAGAATACAAATTACCTTCTGAATAACTTATGCGATATATAAAGGAGCAGAGAATGATAAAATTAGTAGCAATAGACATGGATGGCACATTATTAAGTGACGAAAAGACAATATCAGAATATACAAAAGAAGTTATATCTCAAGCTAATCAAAAAGGCGTACGGATTGTAATTGCCACTGGCAGACCGCTTGGTGGTATAAAAAATACGCTTGCACAACTATCATTAAATACTAATAATGATTATGTAATTGGATTTAATGGTGCACTGGTTCAAAATGTGATTACAGAAGAAATAGTTGCACGTGAAATACTGCATGGCGAAGACTTGCATAATCTATACGAAGTTTCTAAGCAAATCGGGGTAAATATACATGCATTTGCAAAAGACGGAACCTGTATAACCCCTAAACTATCTGAGTATACTGAGTATGAAGGAAAAATGAATGATATACCTCTAGCAGAAGTGGATTTTTCTAAAATTCCTAAAGACGCAGAAATCTCAAAAATTATGTTAATAGACCCAGAACCTATTTTAACTCCTGCTATACAAAAATTATCTAAAGAATTATATGATAAATACACTGTTGTGCGTAGTGCTCCTTTTTACTTAGAATTTTTAAATAAAAATGCTAATAAAGGAGTTGGGGTAGAACAACTGGCAAAATATCTAGGTATAAATCAAGATGAAGTTATGGCAATTGGCGATGCTGGTAACGACCTTCATATGATTAAATACGCTGGTATTGGTGTAGCTATGGGAAATGCTATAGACGAGATAAAACAAATTGCACAATATATTACTAAAACAAATAACGAAGATGGCGTAGCACATGCGATAAAGAAGTTTGTGCTATAAGTATAATACAGAAAAGGTGAGAAAATGCAATTAAGAACACATACATGTAACCAATTAAATAGTAACAATATAGGAGATACCGTAACCATTGTTGGATGGTTTGATAATTTAAGAAAAGTCTCAAAAACACTGGGCTTTTTAATTTTAAGAGACTTCTACGGAGTTACTCAAGTAGTTATAGAAACAGCGGATATAATGGATATAGTAGATAATCAAAATCTAGAATCCACTTTATTAATAGAAGGCACTGTTAGAGAGCGTCAGAGCAAAAATAATAATATACCAACAGGCGAGATTGAAGTTGTACCAACAAAGATAGAAGTGCTAGGCAGTTGTATTCATAACGAATTACCTTTTGTAATAAATCGTTCAACGGAAGCTGATGATAATACAAGATTAAAGTATCGATACTTAGATCTTAGAAATCCGGCTATGAAAGATAAAATTGTTATTCGTTCACAAGTAGTTGCAGAGCTTAGAAAAAAGATGCAAGAACTAGACTTCTTAGAAATTACTACTCCAATACTTACTTGTTCATCTCCAGAAGGAGCACGAGATTATTTAGTTCCATCACGTCTGCATGAGGGCAAATTTTATGCATTACCACAGGCACCTCAGCAGTTTAAACAAATTCTTATGGCATCTGGCTTTGATAGATATTTTCAAATAGCTCCATGTTTTCGTGATGAAGATGCAAGAGCAGATAGAGCTCCTGGGGAATTTTATCAGCTGGATATGGAAATGGCATTTGCAACTCAAGAAGATGTTTTTAGTATAATAGAGAAAGTATTACCAGAAGTATTTGCTAAATACGGAGTGTATAGTAAATCTTCCAATCCTCCATTTAAGCGTATTCCTTATCTTGAGGCACTAGAAAAATACGGCACCGACAAACCTGATTTAAGAAATAAGCTGATAGTTCAAGAAGCAACTGATATCTTTGCAAAGTGTGGTTTTGAGCCGTTTAGTACCAACACTATAAAGGCTATAGTTGTAGATAATTTTGAAACTACTCGTAAGGTAATAGATAAAATTTGTCATGACGTAGAAGTACAAATAGAAAATAAAGCTTATTGGGCAAAATTAGGTGAAGATGGTAACTTCGTAGGTGGCATAAGCAAATTTTTGGGTGATATAAAACAACAGATTATAGATAAATTTAATCTTAAAGCAGGCGATTATATCTTCTTAACTAGCGGGCCAAAGCTAAAAGCACAAAAAACTGCTGGTGTTCTAAGAAATATACTAGGCCAGCATGCAACGTTCCACGTGGAACATAATTGTTATGAATTTTGCTGGATAATAGATTTTCCTATGTATGAATTAGATGAGAAAACAAATAAGATAGAGTTTTGCCATAACCCATTTTCTATGCCACAAGGCGGAATAGAAGCTCTAGAAAATGAAAATCCACTAGATATATTGGCATATCAATATGACCTAGTATGCAATGGTGTTGAATTATCATCGGGTGCTGTTAGAAATCATAGCCCTGAAATGATGATAAAAGCATTTAGTGTAGTTGGGTTAGGCGAAGATGATGTAAAAGATAAATTCCCTGCTATGTATAATGCATTTTTATACGGAGCACCTCCACACGCTGGCATCGCACCAGGAGTTGACCGCATGATTATGTTAATCTTAGGAGAAGATAGCATAAAAGAGATTATACCTTTTCCTATGAACAAAAGTGCAATGGATGTTATGATGAATGCACCATCTGCAGTTGATCAATCCCAATTAGATGAAATCCACATCAAACTTAAGTAAAAAAAGAGTGGCTGCTTAGAAATATTTAATTTCTTAGACAGTCACTTTTTTAATATTATACATTTATTGTACTTGTAAGTTCATCTAGTTGCACTACTTGTTGTTTTACTTCTTTACTAATGTTAGTACTCTCTTGAGCTAATGCTACATTTGTATTAGTTACATCTTCTAACTTTTTGTTATATGTAACAAAGTTAGTCAATATCCCTTGTTGAGCAAAAGCATGCTCATAAATTTCTTTAACTATGGCAGAACTCTCATCTATACTTTGTACAATTCCGTCTAATGCCTCTTTAGTGTTGACTGCGATAAGTTCACCATTTTGTACTACTTGTAAATTTTCACCTACTATTTTTTCTATCTCTGATACAATATTAGAACTCTCTTCTGCAAGTTGTCTAATTTCACCTGCTACAACTGCAAATCCTTTTCCAGCTTCTCCGGCTCTTGCCGCTTCTATTGATGCATTTAATGCTAGTAAGTTTGTTTGACTTGCTATACCTTCTATATTTTTGACAGTACTACCTATTGCACTGCTATAAGACTGTATTTGCCTCATTGACTGTAGCATTTGCTCCATCTGATTTGTTCCTGCACTAGCACGTCCCTCCATTACTGTAGATAACTTATTAATACTATCTACACTAGTAATGTTTTCAGTAACGCTACTACTAAGTAAATTTACATATTCTACAAATTCTTCTATGACTACCTTTTGCTCTAACATACTTGCATTTAAATCTTCGGCTCCCCTAAGAATGTCATCCGAACCATCGCCAATAGTTTCAGTGGCCGTCTTAATATGGCGTATCATATTACCCATTTGCTGATTAATCTTCTTAATAGAAGTTTCAATTTCAGTAAATACTCCAACATATCTTGCTGTAGTCTTAACAGCAAAGTTTCCGTTTGCCATATTATCAAGCGATGTACTTGTATCTTTAATAATAGCACTAGTAGTTTCTCGCATTTCTTTCATCATTTTAGTCAGATTTCCTAGCTCATCATTAGACATTACATTAATCTCAGACGCATAGTTACCATCTTTCATAGTTCCTACAACAACACCTAGGTTAGACACTTGTGATAATATATTTATACGAGTAAACCTTGACAATATCGTAGATACTATGGTAGCTAGTATAAATAGAATAATTAAGATAGTTCTAATTGTAGTTGAACTTTTTATCTGATCATCTATAGCTGCATATAATGCACTTCTACTTTCTTCATATAAATTATCAGCTACATTTAGCAGTTCGTTTAGTGCAGGTGTACAATTTATTAATACCATCTCACGTATGTGGTCTGTTCTATAATTTTGTACATCATCTACTATTTCTTCTGCTATAGATACCCACTCATTAACAGATTTTAGATAAGAATCTATATATATACTATTATAAGGCAATTCTTGACTTATTTGAGTTGCCTTAGCTTTGATATCAGACATATCAAAGTTTGACACACCATAAACGTTTAATGCGTTTGAATCCTCTTCTAATAAAATATAGACATCTCTCAAATCTTTAGCCTTGCTAAATATATCTGTAGTATTACTTTGAATTAAATCAGCTAATTCATAATATACATCTCGTACTTCTTCTAGGCTATTCCGTGCTGCCCCTAATGCAATTAATGCGGCTATTGTTATACTAAGTGAAAAAATTCCAAGTGTTGCTAATGTTATAATCCATTTTCTAGATACAGTCATATTTTCTAATTTTAACATTGTATTCTACTCCCTTCTTTCTAGTAACAAAATTTTTTAAATAAAGTTACTAGTTACTGGGGAGCATACATATGTAAGGTAAAATTGCTACAAAAATTAGTAGATTAGTAAAAGTCAGCAAACATCTAGTAGTGGTACATAAAGATAATAAATATACATAAAAATTTTTTGTCATAGACCACTCCTTAACACCCTATATGCCTTATTAACTTAAAAAGTCTACCTTATAACAGTATTATACACTAAATTTATGGTAAATAATAGAATTTTTTAAATTAGTTTTAAAATTACTAAAATGTGACATAATAAGATAAAAAAGGGGGAAATATAACATGCGAAAAATTTTAGGTTTACTTACACTAACTCTAATAACTCCAGTATTTGCAAACGAAACACGAACAGACGTATTACAAGAAGATAGATTGTATTCAGTAATTATTAATCAAACAAATACTTTAAAAGAAGAGTATACCCCAATAAATTTAGTAATGCCAAAAGTTAAATTTTATACTCCTGGGAATATCGAAAAAAACTATATGGAACTTGAAGCGGCAACACATTTAGAGCAGATGTTTAACGATGCAATACAAGAGGGCATAATACTATATGCAGTTAGCGGATATCGTAGTTATGAAAGACAAAAACAATTATACGATATTGCAGTTCAAACTTATGGCGAAGCACAAAATACTGTAGCCAAACCTGGGCAATCTGGCCATCAAACTGGGCTTGTTATGGATATAGTAGGAGAGAGTGGACATTTGTTGCTGCAAAGCTTCGGCAATACTAAAGAAGGAGTATGGGTACGACATAATGCACACAAATATGGATTTATTATACGATATCCAAAAGAGAAAGAGCATATTACCGGAATTGTGTATGAACCATGGCATATTAGATATGTCGGAATAGAACTAGCGACATATTGCTATACAAACAATATGACTTTAGAAGAAGTTGATCTAAGTTAATAACAAGCCCTCAATACTTAAAAATCGAGGGCTTGTTATTATATTTTAAATGAACTTTTAAGCGGTACAATTCTATTAAATACATATTTGCTATTTGTGCTATATTTTGAATCTATACAAAAAAAGCCATGTCTTACAAATTGAAACTTATCTAATGGTTTAGCATTTTTAGTAGCTACATTTTCAATAAATCCATTATATATTTGTAAAGAGTTGGGATTAATTTGCTCTAAGAAATTTTCGCCGGTATTGCTATCTAATATTAATGGTTCAAAATATCTAAATTCAGCTGGTATTGCTGCTTCTATACTTAACCAGTGTATAGTAGATTTTACTTTACGAGCATTAAATCCACTGCCACTTTTTGTAGCTACATCATATGTGGCGTGTATTTCTATAATATTGTTATTTTCGTCTTTTATTATATCTGTACATTTTATAAAATAAGCACCTTTTAGCCTTACCTCATTGCCCGGAAATAATCTGAAATATTTTTTTACTGGAATTTCCATAAAATCATCTTGTTCTATATAAATCTCACGTGAAAATGGTACTTTGCGTACTCCCATATCTGGATTTTTAGGGTTATTTTCAATTTCTAAATATTCAACCTCATTTTCTGGGTAATTTGTAATCACAACTTTTAAAGGGTTTATTATCGCCATACATAGAGGTGCCTTAGGAAGCAAATCTTCTCGTAAAAAAAAGTCTAGCATTTGGATATCTACTATAGAATCTGCTTTAGAAACTCCTATTGCATGACAAAAATTTCTAATTGACTCTGCGGTATATCCTCGTCTTCTAAGTCCAGATATAGTAGGCATACGTGGGTCATCCCAACCATCCACTATTTTTTCGTCTACTAATTGTTTCAGTTTACGTTTACTCATCACTGTATTAGTCATATTAAGACGTGCAAATTCAATTTGGCGGGGTGTATTTTGCATTTCACATTCTTTCACAACCCAGTCGTATAAAGGTCTATGATCCTCAAATTCTAAGGTACAAACAGAATGTGTTATCCCTTCTATGGCATCTTCTATAGAGTGTGCAAAATCATACATAGGGTATATGCACCAAGTATTGCCTGTATTATGATGAGTGGTATGAGAAATGCGGTATAAAATTGGGT
>MDJN01000176.1 GCA_001995005.1 Candidatus Parepulonipiscium sp. PG-Nun2H_MBin03
TGATGCATCTATAATAGCCCCAGTTGAATGATCAAATTTAATTATTCCTCCTACAATTTCATCTAATTTTACCCATTCTTGCCCTCTTACTATTACTTCTTCTATTACTTCTTCTATTATATCTTCATTTATAATTTCGATATTCTCAGAAGTTGCCGAGTCTGCTTCAGCTGAACATCCTGATAAATATAGTATACTTATGCCTACTACTGTAGCCATATTTAACATTTTTTTTCTATTCATCGTGACCTCCTTCTTAATAAATTGGCCAGTATAACTTAGGTAGTTGATGTGATTATAATACCCTTTTTTTACCATGTCAATAATAATATAAATATATGTATATAATTGTTTTTATTATAACTAAAAAGGCCCATTTCACGTGAAATGAGCCTTTTAATATAATTATCTTTTTGAAAATTGTGGTGCACGTCTTGCTGCTTTTAGTCCGTATTTCTTTCTTTCTTTCATTCTAGGGTCTCTTGTTAGGAAGCCTGCTTTTTTTAGTGATGGACGATATTCTAAATCAGCTTGTAATAATGCACGGCTAATTCCGTGTCTTATAGCACCTGCTTGTCCAGAAATACCTCCTCCATGAACATTAACTTTTACATCAAATTTATTTAATGTACTTGTAAGTTCTAACGGTTGACGAACAATAACTTTTAATGTTTCTAGTCCAAAATAATCGTCCATATCTCTCTTATTAATTACAATTTTTCCGTTTCCTGGTATAAGATATACTCTTGCAACTGAGCTCTTTCTTCTACCTGTTCCATAATATCTAACTGTCATTGCCATTTCCTCCTTTCTAAATTAAAATTTAAGTTCCTTTGGTTGTTGTGCTTCGTGATTATGTTCTTCACCTGCATATATACGAACATTAGTTAAAATTTTTCTACCTAAGCTATTTTTTGGTAACATACCTTTTATAGCATGCATAAGAATCCTTTCAGGATGCTTATTTAGCATATCTTTTGCTTTCACTTCTTTTAACCCACCTGCATATCCTGAGTGGTGTCTATATAATTTTTGGTCAAGTTTTTTTCCTGTAAATACAATCTTTTCTGCATTCACAATAATTACATGGTCACCGCAATCCACGTGCGGAGTAAAGGTAGGCTTATGCTTTCCTCTTAGTACCATAGCAACCTGGCTTGCTAGTCTACCCACTGTTTGACCTGTAGCATCAACTATAAACCATTCTTTTTGAACATTTTGTGCGTTCGCCATAAATGTTGTTCTCATCTTCATCCTCCTGCTAAAATCTATATTATTATCTAAAATCCGAGGCTAATAGGATTTTAAGTAAGTGGTATTTTCTCACAAACTTCATTATATAACAGCATATTTTCCCTGTCAAGCTACGTAGCTCCTATTTTTGCATAAAAATAAGGAAATCTAGCAACAAGTATTAACTCATTTCTTTGATTTCCTTATATATTTATAATTTAATTAAATCTTACTATGCATCTAATAATGCTTTTCTAGCTCTTTCTGCTTCTTCTTCATCTGTTATAGGGAATAGTACATTAAGAATAATAGCTACGATACAAGTACTTGTAACAGAATCAGAGAAGACAAAACGCACTGCTAAAGGTAAGTTTGCAGTTACCTCTGAACTTCCGCCAATCCCTAATCCTAATGCAAAAGTTACACCCAGTACTAATAAATTCCTCTCACTAAAACCTGCTTTTGCAATCATTTTCATACCATTTAATAAGATGATACTAAATACTGTAATAATTGCACCACCCATAACAGATGCTGGTATAGCTGCAAATACAGCACCTAATTTAGGAATACAACTACTTATTACTAACATCGCTGCACCAGTTGCAATACAGAATTTATTTACTACTTTAGTCATTGACACGATACCTGCATTTTGACCAAATGCAGTGTTTGGAAGTGAATTAAACACAGCAGCTACTGTAGAACCTAGAGCATCTGCCAAAATTCCTCCTGAAGTTTCTTCTTCAGTCGCTTCTCTATCAAATCCTGCAATTGCTATACCAGACGTATTTCCTATAGTCTCTAAGCCTGAAGTTACATAAAGTGCTGCAAAGCTTAATATAGCCGCTGGCTCAAAAGTTAATTTAAATTGGAAAGGCATTGGCAGACTAAACCATGCTGCCTCAACGATTGATGTAGTATCAACCATTCCTAGGAAGAATGCAACAATATATCCTACTACTAACGCAACTAAAAGT
This sequence comes from Candidatus Parepulonipiscium sp. PG-Nun2H_MBin03, assembly GCA_001995005.1. Classification (GTDB taxonomy): domain Bacteria; phylum Bacillota; class Clostridia; order Lachnospirales; family Cellulosilyticaceae; genus Epulonipiscioides. The sequence goes on from MDJN01000176.1 coordinate 2,214, forward strand.
GCCGCTGTTTTCCACAAACCTCTACCAAATCTTTGTAGCAAAACAACAATTCCTAATACCATAAATGCAACACTTACATTTTGTATACTACCAAAGTCTGGGCTGCCTGAGCCGCCTCCAAAGTAACCTACACCTGCACTCATAAGTTTAATACCAATTACAGTTAATGTACTACCTACAACAAGTGGTGGGAAAAATCTTTTAATATGCTTATAGAAAAATCCCATAAATACTTCAACTAAACTACCTACTAAACTAGCACCTATTACCCCGCCTATTCCTGCAGTTGCACCTACCGATATTGCGGTTGGAACAAAGTTAAATGACGTTCCCATAACAATTGGTAAATTAGCACCTATACGTCGGTTTTTTCCAATCTTTATTGGATATAGTTGAACAAATGTAGTTAAACCTGAAACTAACATAGCACATTGCATCATCATTACCAGATCAGCACCCGCAACTCCACATGCACCCGCAATAATTAATATTGGTGCTAAGTTTGATGCAAACATCGCTAATACATGTTGCATTCCTAATGGAAATGCTATAGCTAAAGGCGGTCGACCTTCTAATTGATAAACTAAGTCTCTCGAATTGGTATTATTTGCTTGGGTTTCCATTACACATACCTCCTATATTCTGATTATTTAATATAATTACATACTAGTGTATTTGCTTGTTTAGATTCCTTTTCTTCATCAACATTTACGAGCTTTCCTTTACGAACTACTACTCGCCCATTTACCACGGTATAATCAACTGCTTTTTTCCAACCCACAGTACCTAGTAAAGATTTAGGGTCAAATTGTGTTCCCACAGCTTCTAAACCACGTATATCAATGATAAATAAATCTCCGGCTTTCCCAACTTCTAAGCTACCAATATCATCTCTTCCTAATATTTTTGCACTTCCTACAGTAGCAATTTTTAATAAGTCATATCCCGATGGAGCTTTTTTCCCATAATATAACCGATGTAATAAATAGCTTACTCGAATCTCTTCTAGCATATTAGATCCGTCATTACTAGCACTTCCATCCACTGCTAATCCTACAGGTACACCTAATTCCAACATATCCGGAATACGGCATACACCAGATGATAATTTCATATTAGAAATAGGGCAATGAGCTACACCGGTACCAGTTTGTGCCAGTTCACGCAACTCATCATCATTAAAATGGATCCCATGCGCATACCATACATCAGAACCTATCCAGCCTAATGTCTTCATATATTCTAGCGGTCTTAGCCCATATCGTTCTAATGTATAATTCTCTTCATCTTTAGTTTCACATAAATGAGTGTGCAAACGTACATTTAGATCTCTGGCCAAAATAGCCGATTGTCTTAACAAATCTTCTGAAACACTAAACGGCGAACATGGAGCCAATGCTACTTGTCGCATGGAAAATTTGTCTGGATTATGATACAGTTCCACAGTACGTTGACTATCACGTAGTATCTCATCGATTGTTTGCACCACTTGATCAGGAGGTAATCCGCCATCCTTTTTACTAAGGTCCATGCTCCCCCGTGAAACATGCATACGAACACCTAGATTTTTTGCTGCCTCAAATTGTGCTTCTAATAATCCGTCTATATTCCCTTGAGGAAATACATAATGATGGTCAAAGCAAGTAGTACAACCATATTTTAAAAGTTCACCCATACCAGTAATAGAGCTAGAATAAATAATATCACTATTTAGATTTTTCCAAATTTCGTACAAAGTTATGAGCCAATCAAATAGTTCCATATTTTGTACTTGTGGTAGATTTCTGCTGAATGTCTGATATAAATGGTGATGAGTATTAATAAGCCCTGGATATACTATACATCCAGTTGCATCAATTACTTCATCCGCTGTCTTTTCCTCTTGACCAATATAAACAATTTCTCCGTCTATAATCAAGAGATTGGTTTTGCCGTATACAGTATCATTAGCGTCACAACTAACGATATGCTCTGCATTTTTAATTAATAAGCTAGTCATCTTATCCTCCTTATAAATTTATTTTATTAGCCAAATTAAACTTTTATGCAATTTTAATGTTTAATATTTTTTTGCACGTTTATTTAGTTATTATATATTCATCTCTTCTAGTTGTCAAGCTAAGACTTATAATTTTTACTGTTTTTTTTTATATTTTTATGATTATTATCTATTTTTTTTATAAAACTTCTTCACAATTTCATTACATTTTTAGTAATTGTAACATTATATTTATACAGCGTCTAGGCTATAATTTAACTTTAAATTTCACATCTAATTTTTATTATAGAACATATTTCTTCTGCTACCTGTTCTATGCTTAATGTTCCATCCACTACTTCAATATCATCTTGTTTTAACTGGATTAACTTTTTATATCCCTCATACACTTTTTCATGGAATTCCATACCTAATAAATCTAGTTTGTTAACTTCCTTATTTTTTCTGGATAAACCGATTTGCGGTGGCAAATCTATAAAAATATTAACATCTGGCATATAATCGCATACAAAGCTATTTAATTCTCGTACTTTGTCTATACCCAGTTCACTTGCATACCCTTGATAAGCTAATGTACTTAAATAAAATCTATCGCAAATTACAAGTTTTCCATCAAAGATGGCGGGTAAAATCTTATGTTTCACATGCTCTTGCCTTGCAGCTAAAAATAGTAGCAATTCCGTTTTAGCATCCATATTATATTGCATTATGCTGTTTCGTATTGCTTCGCATACTGGTAGCCCACCTGGTTCTCGTGTCACTAAAGTATTTTTAAATTCCTTTTTTAACAAATTTGCTATTGTAGTTTTGCCAGTTCCTTCTCCGCCTTCTAGTGCTATAAAATATCCTTTTTTCATCTCTTTTCCCCTTCTAAAACTTGCCCTTTTTCTCAAATAAGTATTTTAACAGTTATTAGAGTTTTTTACAAGGCGATACAATATTCTTTATACGTTAAAAGCTCAAAATTCAATCCAAACTAACAATAATTAGATTAACGTGAGCATGGTATAAAATTATCCTATGCTTTTTATAAATTAGTAGTATAATCAATATTATAAGCTACAATATTATATTATAAGGGGGGATTTTTATGAATGAAATTAGTCTAGGTACAGAACCATTAAATAAATTAATGCTTCGGATGGTCATACCTGCACTTTTAGCACAATTAGTTAGTACGCTATATAATATCGTTGATAGAATTTATATAGGCAGGATACCTGATTATGGCGAACTCGCTCTTACTGGTGTCGGAATTACTTTTCCTATCGTTACATTTATCATGGCATTTAGCCAATTTGCGGGTTCTGGAGGAGCTCCTATAGCTTCTAGGTTTTTAGGTCAAGAGGATTATCAAAAAGCTGAAAATATATTACTAAACAGTACTAGCTTATTAATAATCTTTTCAATCATCTTAAGCATTTTACTCTATGCATTTAAGATACCTCTATTAAATATGTTTGGTGCCAGCCCAAATACATTACCATACGCTGACGAATATTTATCGATATACTTGATAGGCACCTTATTCGTGCAAATAACGGTAGGACTTAATCCATTTATTAGTGCACAAGGATATTCAAAAATTGCTATGCTATCAACTCTTATCGGAGCTATTACAAATATTATTCTAGACCCTATTTTTATATTTTGGTTTGGTATGGGTGTAAAAGGAGCTGGTTGGGCAACTGTGATATCTCAAGCCTTAAGTTCTGTCTGGATAATATACTTTTTATCTTCCAAAAAAAGCGTACTACGCCTTAGCATAAAAAAGCTACATTTAGATAAGCCTACCCTACTCAAAATCTCTGCATTAGGCATATCTCCTTTTGTTATGCAAAGTACAAATAGCCTAGTTAGTATTGTACTTAATTCAGGATTTGAACGATACGGAGGAGATATTTATGTAGGTGCTATGACAATTATGTCTAGCTTATCAATTTTACTAACTGTCCCTTTAGATGCTTTTCGCCAAGGGATTACACCTATATTATCATATAATTACGGTGCGGGTAACATAGAACGAATATTAGGCATAATGAAAAGATTTATTCTATCATCTGCAATTACATCTATAGTAATATCAGGGCTTATAATACTTTTCCCTACATTATTTGTTACAATGTTTACTCCAAATTTAGAATTAATTGAACTAACATCTAGTTTAGTGCCTATGTTTTTTATAGGCTCTCCGTTGCTAGGGATTTTATTTTCATCACAAGGGTGTTTTTTAGCCTTTGGTCTTGCCAAACATTCTATTTTTGTAGCTATGACACGTAAAGTTATTATACTCATACCACTTGCTATAATTTTACCTAATTTTTTTGGAGTTATGGGACTTATATATGCACAGCCTATAGCTGATATAATTGCAATTTTAAGTGCTGCTCTTACATTATATGTTGTTATAAAAAAACGTATAATATAAAAATACTGCCATTAACGGCAGTATCCCAGTTTGTTGACAAATAGTTATTTATTAGAATTATCCTTATAATCGGGGTGGAGGGGTGAAACCCCTCCAAGGGACTTCGTCCCTTGACCCTGCTACAAAAACTATGCTTTTTATAGAAGAAAACTTCATTCAATGGGGGTTCT
>MDJN01000177.1 GCA_001995005.1 Candidatus Parepulonipiscium sp. PG-Nun2H_MBin03
CGCTAAACTTGTCTTTCGCTAATAGTTGTTTAAGCAATGCAAAAGTGTGTAAGCAATAAGTTTAAAATCTATAAAAATGTGTAAGCAATAAGTTTAAAAACAGCAAAAGTGTGTAATCAATAAATTCCTTGATTTTTTATACTACATATGGTACCATAGACTAAAAAAAACATTTTGGAGGTAAGAAAATTGAAAATACAGGAATCTGCAGAAAATTATTTAGAAATGATTTTAATACTAACTAATCAGCGCGGTCAGGTTCGTTCTATTGACATAGCGACAGAACTTGGTTTTTCTAAACCTAGTGTAAGTATCGCTATGAAAAATTTACGTATGAATGGGTATGTTGAGGTTGACGACAATGGTCACCTATTACTAACAGATAAAGGATACCAAATAGCATCTAGTATGTATGAACGCCATAATTTAGTAACTAAACTACTCGTTCATATAGGTGTCCCTCATGAGATTGCTAAAGTGGATGCTTGCAAAATTGAGCATGACTTGAGTAAAGAAAGTGTATCTAAGTTAAAGGAATTTTTGAGTGATAAATAAATTATGGATAAATTAATTAAACTTTTTGAAGAAATATTTACGGACCAATCGTTAATCAAAGCTGTATTTAGCAATCCTAGGATTAAAGAAATTACAAAAATAAACTTAGTACCTATTATGCTAGATAGGTATATGTTTCAGTTTGAAATAATAAAAAATAATCAGGCAAGACATGTAAATATAGATAGTACAAGTCTATCTGATTTTTTATATACTAATTGCGTATTATTTAAACAAATACAAATATACACTTCTAAAAACGACTACACTCTATTGATTAATAAAAAAAACCAAGTAACTATAAAAACAGGAAGTGCCACAAAGGAACTTCCTGATACTCTATCACATAATAAACAAAAAAAATATATTTTAGATCCAAGATTAGCTCAAGATTTTTTAACTGAACTTGATATTATGAGTATATATGGCGTAATTAAACCGTCTCAATACAATAAATTTAAGCAGATAAATAAATATATAGAAATTATATCTGATGTAATCAATCAACTAGACCAACCCTTTTATCGTATTATTGATTTTGGTTGCGGTAAATCATATCTTACTTTTGCATTATATTATTATTTAAATGTTATTAAAGGCAAAGACGTTGAAATTATAGGCTTAGATTTAAAAGAAGATATGATACGATTAGGGAATAATTTAGCCACTCAGCTGGGGTTTAGTAATCTTAAATTTGAACTAGGAGATATAGGTGATTACGATACTACTAATAATATAGATATAGTTATATCTTTACATGCGTGTAATACTGCTACAGATATTGCGTTATATAAAGCAATTAAATGGAAAAGCAAGGCTATACTCGCTGTTCCATGTTGTCATAACGAATGTTATACTCAAATACAAAATACAACTTTATACCCTATATTAAAGCATGGCATTCTAAAAGAAAAAATAGCTGCACATATAACTGATGGTTTGCGAGCAACTCTACTAGAGGCTATGGGATATAAAACTCAGGTAATCGAGTTTATAGACATAGAACATACCCCTAAAAATGTACTCATTAAAGGGGTATATAAAGATACTAAATTTGACGCTACTTTATATAAACAATATCAAGATATATCATCTTTACTAAATCTTCATCTCACACTTAATAAGCTGCTAGACGAATTAATACCTAGCTAAAAATTTTCTTTTATTAGCCTCTCGGCATTTTTGTATAGAAATTTATCTGCTATATCGCTACCAAATTCTTCGTATAATGCATTTTTTAATATAGTAATTTTAGAACTATCTGTTATTTCTAGCGGGCAATCTATCCCATCAAAGTCGCTTCCGAAAACGACTCCCTCAACTCCTGCTAAATTAGATATATATTTTGCCATATATACTATATCGTTAACTTTACTGATATAGCTATCAGATAAAAATGCATTATAGAAATTGATACCTATAGTACCCCCTGTTAGGGCGATTTTTTTTATGTGTTCATCGGATAAATTTCGGCTATGATTTTTTACGGCACGTGCATTTGAATGAGAGGCAATTATCGGCTTTTTTGTAAGAGCCAATGCATCGTCTATGCCTAAATCTGATAAGTGAGATACATCTAGTAAAATTTTATTATTATTAAGATAATCTACTACGCTTTTGCCGTATTCAGTAAGCCCTTCATTAATACTATGAGGAGAACCTAACGAATTTTTATAATTCCATGTTAGCGTCATAAGCGTAATCCCCATGCTTTGTAATTTATCCACCACATGCAGCCCATCTTTTACTACTTCACCCTCTTCTATCGATAAAAATACTGATAATCCTTTATTATTTTTATACTCTTTATAAGAAGAAATTGGTTTAAGATTATTAATACGTAGTTGATGCATAAAATAATCGTACATAATACTAAAGTAGTTAAAGACATCTATCTTTATATCTTTTAAATTTAAGAAGAACGCAAACCATTGTGCTAAGTATTCTTTTTTTGTCTTTTGTAAATCAATGTGGTATGTATTCTTTTTAAGCTGTTTTGATTCGGCATAAATTAAGCTTGCTGTATCGCAATGAAAATCGATATACATAAGTCCTCCTATAAATATTAATTTTAGAATAAATCTAAAGCGAAAAAGAGGGAAGCCCCTCTTATAAGATAATACAAATTAACCCGCCTGTACCTTCGTTGATAATTTTTTGTAATGTCTCTTGTAATTTTTCCTGAGCATCTTCTGGCATTTTGTATAATTTATTTTGCAAGCCTTCATTGATAACATCATATAGCGAACGTCCAAAAATATTAGATTCCCAGATGCTATCTGGATCTCCTTCAAATTCTCCGCTTAAATAATTAATTAAATCTTCGCTTTGTCTTTCTGTTCCAACAAGAGGTGCTACTTCTGCTTGAATATCTGCCTTTATAATATGATAACTTGGTGCACTTGCACGCAGTTTTACGCCAAAACGATTGCCTTGCTTTACAATCTCTGGCTTTTCCAAAATCAATTCTTCTTTACTTGGATTAACTACACCATATCCCTTGCGTTTTACATCTTCTAGTGCCTGAGCCACTTTATCGTACTCTTTCTTAGTCGCTGCAAGGTTTTTAATCAGTGTCATAAGATCATGATCACTACTTATTTCCATGCCAGTTGTTTCAGATAAAATCTGATAAAACAAGTCTTCACACGTGTGTACTGCTACTTTAATAGCACCCTCACCTAATTCAATAGTTTCTAAATAAACATTATTAACATGCTCAATATCTTTAAATTTTTCAACCGCATCTTTTACCTGTCTAATATTTTCTAACGGATAGATAAACTCTTTTATATAACTAATCCACTCTTTTTTGAACCAGTGGTCATTATCAAGAGTTTCAGACCATTTAGGTAACATAAATTGGATTTCATTTAATGGGAATTCATATAATACCTTTTCTAAAATTGCATTTATATCATCCATTTTCATTTGAGCCACATCTAATGGAATAACTGGTACATTATACTCTTTAGCAAGTTCGTTCGCTTCTTCTATAACTTCTTGTTCAAAAGGTTTTTTTGTATTATATACTACCACAAAAGGTTTACCCATCTTTTTAAGTTCGTTTATTACACGCTCTTCCGCTTCTGCATAGCTACTACGTGGGATGTTTGTAATAGAACCATCTGTTGTTATAACTATCCCTATTGTAGAGTGGTCAGTAATTACTTTTTTGGTACCAATTTCTGCAGCTTGTGTAAATGGTATTTCTTCGCTATACCAAGGTGTTTTAAGCATACGAGGTGTATTATCGTTATACATATATCCTTCCGCTTCTGGTATAACATATCCAACGCAATCTATCAATCTAGTATTTACCGAAAAATCTCCACCAATTGTAATGTTAACGGCCTCATTTGGTATGAATTTTGGTTCAATAGTAGTAATCATGCTACCATCGCCACTTTGAGGAAGTTCATCTTGTGCTCTTTCTTTACTATACTCATTTTGAATATTAGGAATTACTAAAGCTTCCATAAACCTCTTTATAAAAGTAGATTTTCCAGTTCGTACAGGACCTACAACTCCTATGTAAATATCCCCTGCTGTCCTTTCTTTAATATCTCTGTAGATATCGTAATTTTCCATTACACATCCTCCTATCAATAAATATATAAAATGTATGGGTACACTTTATATATATGTACAATTAATTAAGATATGACTATAATAAATAAAATAATAGTTTATATGCTAAAAGGCAGATATATCGCACTCTGCCCCTTGTTATATTATGCAAACTACATAGTCCTCTGTTCATAAACTTTAGTTATTATGCCATCTGCAATCTATAATTAAATGATTAATAGATTAGTTAATATCGTTACAAAAATTTTCTATTTCCAATGCTACTAGTCTAATTTTATTTTATCGGAATAAAAGTAAAATTAGACTAGTGCAATACTATATTTATACATTATACAATACCTTTAAAAAGTTCAGACATAACAAATTCTTCTATTGGAAGTTTAAATGTTTCAATCCATTTATCATAACATTCTTCGCATATATTAAATCTATGCTCTATTAAGTCTTTATTAGAAAAATATCCCCATTCCTTTTTAACTAATAAAAAGTCGCTGTGTCCTGCTGACTTTGAAATTAAATCTATCTCTTTACCACAACAGTTGCATCTTTTTATATTTGTTTCAAATCGGTTCGCCCCCTCGCACACAATTGCACCCCCCTCTATATAATCTAGAGACATAATTATCCCTAGTACTATTATACCCTATACCCGTATAAATGTATAGAGGTAATATAAGTAAATTAAAAGGGGCCTTAAGGCCCCGCTATTTATCCTAATTGTTGTTCTATTAAAGCTATAATTTTATCAGCCCAAAATTCTATTAAACCTTGATTTTGTCCTTCTATCATTACTCTAACCAAAGGTTCTGTACCAGAAGGTCGGATTACAACTCGACCTTTACCATTAAACTCATCTTCAGCTTTTTGAATAAGTTCTAGTATCTCAGTGTTTTCTAAATAATCATATTTATTTTGGTTAGATACTTTAGCGTTTTTTAGAACTTGCGGATATAATGACATTACAGAAGAAAGCTCCGATAGCGTTTTACCTGTCTTTTTCATAACATATAATAGTTGTATGGCAGTTAAAAGCCCATCACCTGTTGTATTATAATCCAGAAAAATCACATGACCAGATTGTTCTCCACCCAAATTATAATTATTCCTTAGCATCTCTTCTAATACATATCTATCTCCTACTTGAGAACATTCAAGGTTAATCTCATTTTCATTGCACATAACCTTAAATCCTAAGTTACTCATAATTGTTGCTACAATAGTATTTTTAGCAAGTTTATCATCATTTTTCATGTCAAGCCCTATTATGCTCATAATTTGGTCACCATCTACTAAGTTACCTTTTTCATCAACTGCTAAACATCTATCTGCATCACCGTCAAACGCTATGCCTACTTGCATTTTTCGTCCTACCACTTGCCTGCTTAAATCTCCTAAATGAGTTGAACCGCATTTTTTGTTGATATTCAATCCATTTGGTTTATTATGAATTACTTCTATTTCTGCTCCTAACTTCTTTAAAACTTGTGGGGCTACGCTAGATGCGGAACCATTCGCACAATCTATTAATACTCTTAGCCCACTTAAATCACTAGGAATAGTATCACATATAAAGTCAACATATAAATCTATTACATTTTCGTTAATTTCCCATTTGCCTATGTTTTCACCTATTGGCAAATCTAAATGTGAACTATCTTTAGATACTATAGCTTCTATTTCATCTTCTAATTCATCTCTTAGTTTATATCCTTCGTTATTAAAAAACTTAATGCCATTAAATTCTACCGGATTATGAGATGCTGAAATCATAACTCCTGCATCTGCTTGCAACTCTCTAATCAAAAAGGCCACTGCCGGAGTCGGCACAACTCCTATACATATAGCCTTTGCACCCATGCTACAAATGCCTGAAACCAATGCAGATTCTAGCATTTTGCCAGATATTCTGGTGTCTCTTGCTACTAAAATTTTAGGCTGTTTATGCGTTTCCTTAGTAAGTACATATGCTCCTGCCTGACCTAAGTTAAAAGCTAATGTTCCTGTTAGTTCTGTATTAGCAACTCCTCTTACACCGTCTGTCCCGAATAATTTTCCCATTATTGCCCTCCTAAAGTCGTAAGCCCTTTCTCTATATTTTGAGTTAGAGCTAGCGTAATATACCATGTTTATTATATGCTTTTTTAGACTTGACACATTACCTACTCTTTTATAATTACATCTAGAGTTATAGGGTTATTAATGATTTTTAATTCCTCATTAAGCTCTATTTTAAGAGGCAAAGAATAGCTACCTTCCTTAAATGATGTTAAATCAAGCGTAGCAACCATATTATTTTCATCAAATCCTAATAATGTTTCAGACGCTCCACCTAATGTTATAAGTAATTGTGGCTGTATAATTTCATATGATAAATCACTTCTAAGGCCTATTACATCTAAATTCAATGTATTCGTATTTATTTTAAAATCATGAGTATTAATCTTTTGTATTTCAAGTGTTACAACAGCGTTACTATCTATTTTATCTATATACTCTATTCCATCAGGCAAAATGAAATCTACTTGTCGTGTAGTATTTTCAATTAAGTTTGCAACAGAGATATAATCTAATTGTATTTCATCAATTTCATTAATGCTTTCTGCATTTCCTATAATAGTAATCTCACTAGGTGTAATTATAGTATTTGTCTGAACATATCCAGAAGGGAGGGTTCCACTAAATCTAGCTTGTAATGGTACAGTTTTTTGTGCACCCATAGGTAAAATTACCTGTATATTATTAGTTGATTTTTCCACATCTGACACTAAATTACCGTCTTTATCGTATACTAATAAAGGTAAATCATATACAAAAATATCTTTAACTATATTATCTACGTTTATATCTACTAAAATTTCTGCTATATTTTCTATAGTACTTTTTGCCCCTGATAATTCTACGGCCACAGTTCTGATAACCGGTTCTATAGACCTATATTCGCTGTCAACAGAACCACTCATAGTATATTTAACAGGAAAAACTCTAGTTGTTTTAGCTTCAAATGATACATAAATAGATTTAGGATTATAATTATCTACAACTATATTATCCGAGTCAAGACTAACCTCTATAGGAATTAAATGCTCAGTTATATCTGTATTGTGTGCAACATCTAAGACATATGGTGTTAAATTTATATAAGCGGATGCAATATCTTTTGCTCCTATATTTTCAAGGGTCAATCGTTGCCCCTTAATTTTTATATCAACACTCAAATTATATATTTTGTCCATATCCTTAACAACTTGGTCGCTTTGTTCTATTTGTTCTAGCCCTATTATGTCAACCTTGATATTATTAATATCTGTAGTAGTAACGGGATTTTGAATATTTATTACCATGATCCAAACTAAAATTGCTATAACAAAAGATAGTAATTTCCATGGCAAATTTTCTAATATAAATTTCTTCATCTGGATTTCCTCCAAAAAGTTAATGTTTTAGATCTAGTTCTTTTTGAAGTTGTTAATAATTTTTCTAAAGATTCACTATCAATATCTCTTTTTATGCGACCATTTCTAACATAAGAGATTGCCCCTGTTTCTTCAGATACAACAACAACAACAGCATCCGTTTCTTCAGTAACACCTATAGCCGCTCTATGTCTTGTCCCTAATTCTTTGCTAATATTTAAATTACTACTAAGTGGTAAAAAACACGTTGCAGAATGAATTCTATTTTTTGATATAATAACCGCCCCATCATGTAGCGGAGTGTTCTTTTCAAATATGTTTACTAATAATTGTTGTGTAATTACTGCATTTATTGGTATGCCTGTTCTTTTATATTCTTCTAGTAAAGTTGTACCTTCTATAACTATTAAAGCTCCAGTCTTTACATTTGACATAATCCTAGTAGCTTTTACTATACTTAAAACTGAAGAGTCGCTCAGTTCTTGCATATCCTTATCATTAAGAACACCTCCACCAGTACTTCCCCATAAGTTTCCTTGCCCAAGTTGCTCTAAAGCACGCCTAAGCTCTGGTTGAAATAAAATTAAAACTGCTATAGTTCCAGCGGTTAAAGTATTACTAACTATAAAAGAAATTGTGTGTAATTCTAATAAATAAGATAATATGGCAGCTGTTAATATCATTATTATACCTTTAAACAGAGCCCAAGTTCTTGTATCTTTTATCCATATAATAATTTTATAAATTCCCACTGTTACTATTAATATATCTAGCATATCTTTAACAGTAACTTGTGGGATAGTAAAAAAAGATACTTGTTCTAATGCTGATTGTAATATATTCATAAATCCTGACCTCTCTGTATTATAACTCCTCTTAAAACTATTATATCACAATTACATTAAAACTATTATCTTAAAGTGCTGATATCACTAAAAACTTGAATAAAATTACACTTGCCAATCACTATTTAAATTTTCAGTTGTACCAAAAATCTTCTCTGTTTTATTAAAGTCAGTTTGCAATTCTACTTTTGGTATAACTTTTACAAAGTAATAATTACTTTCATCTTCAAAACTTACAGTTTGAGCTCTGTTATAATCAAGAACAATAACCATAAATTGCATAAAAACAGCTATACAAACTCCTATCAATGTCATTAAAATCATCATGCCCATACTTACGTTTAAATTTAACAATATCCTAGCTAGTAAAAATCCTAAAGCATTTACTACTCCTCCTATGCAAGCTGCAATATATGGAGCAAAATCCATAGGTAATAACCTTATTACATAAACCACTAGAAACGTAACAGATAATATACTGATAACGGTTATCATTTCTTCATTAAATATAGTATTTTCCATTAACGAAACTACTATAAGTTCTAAATTGGCAACTGATATTTCTGTTATATTACTATTAATTAAAACTGCAAGATGTGCCAAAAGATAACTAAAAAAGCAACCAACTATAATAGCTCCGATGTATGGTACTCCAAAAAACAGACCACCTACAATAGGAATAATATATACTCCCTCTATGTGTAATAATAACATAGTAAATAATATTGCAACAGATTCCTTAGGAAATAATCTTATGTACATTACATAAGTTATAAAACATATCAAGGTTCCAATACCTGCTAAAATTATGCTAATTTGACTTAAGTGGAATATTACTATTAACATTAATATAATGGATACATAACTCATTGGAATAAACATTGATATTGCACTTATCCCTAATGTTACCCATATATTATTTAATACTGTTGACACCCCCACCACTTGGTTAAGACCTGTCATACTAATTAATATAATAATAAACTTAGATGCCATGTTTATAAATAATTCATAAGTCTTATAAAATTTAATTAATGACTGTCTGATTAATAACATTTGGTTCATTTTCTATCCCTCCTTCTGTAGTAATATTTGAGTTAGCATCATTTACTTTAGTATTACTTACCACTTCTTTAACAACTTCAGTCTTTTTACTAAGCTCTTGCAACTCATTAGCTATTTTATCATATTTTTCTCCTCTTTTTGTTGCTTCTTTATAATTTTTTCTATATACTAACGTAGATATTATAGAATAAACAACCATTACTATAATTAAGACACCTATATAAGGAACTATATAATCATACACCCACTCATCCCTTGTAGTTGGTATATTAAGCCCCTTTTCTATTCTCCATAGCACTTGCACTCCCATTAAAATAACGGTAGCTATAAATATTAAGATTCGGCTCATAAAATTATTTATATACACATAATCTCCTATATAGTTAGATAATATTTTTTTATCCTTATACATATAATTTTTATCCAACACCGCAAGTCTTGTCATAAGTATTATTTTCTCCTTATCAACCATGAAAAATTCCCCCTTTCTTAGTAAAGTTCAAAAGCCTCTTTAGTATAATTAGCGGCACCGTTCCACATAATCCATTCGCTAAGTATAGCATCATAAACAGCATCAATTTGTTCTCTTATTTGCACTTGTGTATATTCTTGATGAGGTGTTACCCAACTTGCTGTAAAATCTTGAAGGTACGGTCTTACTACTGCCTTTCTTTCTTCGATAGGTATTTCTCTTATTACTTCATTGGAAGCTTTAAGTGCACCTAATATTATTTCATACGGGTTTAAATCTGGGTTAACCTGACCAAAAGACCCTGTGCTATAATGAGATGGATAAATCATAGGACAAATAACGTCTAGTCTTTTTGCAAGTTCCTGATAATCTTGCCCTACAATAGCAGAGTCTATTTCACTAGTTATTATTGCACCAAATACATCCGCAGATATCACCACACCATATGGGCTAAGTTGTTCTACCATATAATCTACAAATCTTGTGATTATTTCTGTCTTAGTCTCGTCTTCTGGTAATATAACTGTTTCATGGTTCATTGATTCGTGAAAACGTATATAGTCAAATTGAATTTCTTTAAAACCTACATTTATAGCCTCTTTACAAAACTCTAAAATATAGGTCCAGTTATCTGTATTACTAGGGTCAAGCCAAGTTTCATCTGCCTTATTTGTATACACTTCGCCGTTTTTGTCCAAAATCATACGATCTTTAAAATTAGTGTCCACTACTGTATCTTTAAATACCACAATCCTAGCGATAGGATATACATCATTTTTATATAATAAATCCATCAAATAATTAATATCATCTATCGGGGGATTATTTTTTATACTACCCACTTCTAATAAGGCTAAATTTTCACTATCAAATGTTAAATAACCTTTATCATCTTTTACGTCTATTACAAAGCTGTTTATCTCAGTAGTATTTACAATTTCTAAAAGTTCATCCATATTACTGGTCTTATGAGCAGGTACATATAAACCTTTAACATTAGTTGTGGCTTTGTGAATGTCATAACTAATAACACTTTGCACAAAATCTCCTGCGTATTCTTTTTCCACTATAAATTCTACGGGTGTATTAAATCCATTATAAAACATAAAAAAGTATGCACTAAATATAGATATTAAGATTGTTAAGATAATAGTATTCTTTTTTAGTGAAATTTTTCTCGTTCTATAAGAATAGTAACTTGTACCTCTTATTTTTTTCATCTCGACAAACACTCCTTTATTATAACATGTTTTTTTTAGTATTTCGATATTTTTTCTAAAAGTAATTTATTTTTTTCAATGTCCCTATACTGCCATATGATTTTAAATATGTTTTGGTAATATATAATAACAGGGTGCGACGTTTTGGTAACATACTATATATCCAGTTTTTAGGATATATCTCCATTAATTATATATTTTACCATATATTGTAATTGTTTTCTACTATATTATTTATTAAAAAAAACATTTCTATGCTATAATTAGAAAAAATATTTTAAGGAGTCTCTAAAATGAAACAAAAAGCTACAAGTTTTTTTTGTAAAAACTGTGAAAATAAATTATTTTTAGATATTGAAACTACTGGTTTAAGACCAGATAAAGATATAATTTTATCATTTAGTTTGTTTATTGCAAAAAATAATGAAATTTTAACCATGTTAATACAAAATCCTGAGGAAGAACAAATTTTATTAGAAAAATTAATACTTCTTATACAGGATGCAGATATTATTGTTACGTATACCCATTTTGATATATTTTTTATTAACCAGCGTTTAAAAATTTACAACCTGAGTCAAATTTCAAATTTCAATATTAATTTAAAAAAAATCAAATTTGCAAAAAAAATTCCCCGTTCGGTATTAGAGCAATATCTGAATTTTCAAAAAGAATACTCCACTACGGGTAAGGAATTGGCAAAGATTAACCGCCTATATTTGAAACAACCTACCTCTGCCTATGAAACTTTAATTATGACTCATAATGTGGAAGATATTTTAAGTTGCTTATTAATTTATAATTTTTATATTATTTATAATTCGTTAAATGCGGATATTTATCCATATGTAGAAGGTAATTTTATAGTATGTTCTATAAATGTAGCTTTAAATTTAAATTCTAATATTAATTTTAAAACCGACGATATTATTGTTGAATATGATATAAGCACTTGTACTCTACTATTAAAATTAGAAATTATTTCACTTACTCTCAAAAAACCTTTAGTACCTCATACAAATTATGTGTATGTAAAAGGACAAATTTTACACAAATCTCTTGCTAAATTTGTCATAGACACTAAAACAAAGGTAAAAAAAGAAGACTGCTTCTTAGAAGAAACTAGTCTATTTTTAAAATGTCCAATTAATTATTCCGACGTATGGTATGATAAGGATAAAAATAAATACACTCCTGTTACTACAAATACCAATCTTATCTTAAGAATTGTGCAATATTATTTTAATTTAGAATAAAAGAATATTTTATTACCTTTTAAGTTATACTCTGCTGGATTAATTATTTGTTCCGTACTTCCGACAAACAATACGCCGTCGTCAGCCAAAGCTTTACTAAAATTATTATAGATTTTTCCTTTTGCTTCTTCTGTGAAGTAGATTAATACATTACGACAAACTATTAAATCAACTTGAGTAGGATACGCATCTTTTAACAAGTTATGTTGCCTAAATTCAATACATCTCTTAATATCTTGACTTATTGTATAACCTTCTGCAGTCTTTTTAAAATATTTATTTTTCATATCAATCGGTAAATTTGCTACTTGCTTTTCAGGATATATGCCCTGTTTTGCTTTAGCTAGTATTTCTTTATCTATATCTGTTGCAATTATTCTAAATTGGTTAGTTGGTAAAAGTTTACTTATTACCATAGCTAAAGTATATGGCTCATCTCCAGTAGAGCATGCTGCACTCCATACTGTCAGTTTTTTATGCGGTTTTATAAGCTTAGGTAACACCTCTTTTTCTAAATTTGTCCATTGTCTAGGGTCACGTAAAAATTCTGAAACGTTTATTGTTAAGTAACCTAAAAAGGTGTTATATGCATCTCTATCTTTTTTTAGAACGGCTAAAAAATCTTTGTAGTTATTTATCGAATATTTTCTAATATGAGAATCAATTCGCCTTTTCATTTGGCCTTCTTTATATGAGTTTAAATCTATAGTTGAATAGTTATAAAACTCTTTTACAAATTGATTATAATCCATAATCTTTCCTCCCATTTTCTATACGTTTTATTACATCATCTATAATATTTGCGGGCGTTGATGCCCCAGCTGTTATCCCTATTTCAAGTTTATTAGAAAATGATATATCGTCTAATCCATTAGCATCTTCAATACAATAAGATTTTGGACATACTTCTTGGCATACTTCAAATAGTTTTTGTGTATTTGAACTAAATTTGCTTCCAATTATAAACATAATATCAACTTCTTGTGCTAGTTTTACAGCTTCTTGTTGGCGCTTTAGCGTTGCACTGCATATAGTTTTAGCATATTCATAATCATATCCTTTTAAACATTCTAAAACTTTATCCACTACTTCTTGTTTATAGGTAGTTTGTGCAACAACAAAATATTTTTTATCTCGTATTAATTCTCTATTTTTAATATCGTCACTATCTTTTACTATTAGGCAATTATTATTTGCCCATCCATTAATCCCAATAACTTCTGGATGATTAGCCTCCCCTATAATTATAACACATTTATGCATATTTTGTTTAACCAACTTATGGATTATAGCAACATATGGACAAGTTGCATCTATCACATTTATGCCCAATTTAGAAGCTTTATCATAAAACTCTTTTGCCACCCCATGTGAGCGGATAATTACATTTTCTATAGTTTCGTCTATATCGTCTACGGTAGTTACTCCGCAATTCTTAAGTTTTTCAATTACATGGCTATTATGAATAATCGGTCCTAAAGTTACAGTATTTTGTAAATGACTATTTTGATACGCAAGATTTACAGCACGCTCTACCCCAAAGCAAAATCCTGCATTATTTGCTACTTTTATCAATCTCGTTTAACTTTTTTAAAACTAAGTCTACTACCATATTTGAGGGGTAACCAGTAGTATCTATTTCGATAGCATCATCAGCTTTTTTAAGAGGTGAAACTTCTCTTTTATAATCTAGTTCATCTCTTTTATTAATTTCCTCTAGAACCTCTGCATAAGGTTGTTCAATTCCTTTTTGCATCTGTTCCTTAAAACGTCTGTTGGCTCTTTCGCAACTAGATGCAGTTAAAAAAATCTTTAATTCAGCGTTTGGTAGTACTACAGTACCAATATCTCTACCATCCATAATTACGTTTTCTCTTTTAGCTAAAATGCGTTGTAAACTTACTAATTTTTCTCTAACCGCACTATATGTTGCTACTAGAGAAGCTCCATTAGATATTTTTGCCGTACGAATTTCATCAGTAACATCTCTCTCATTTAAAAATATATGTTGTACCTCATTAATTTGTGATAAATTTATACATATATTTTCCATTTCTTCTGTTACTTTTATCTCATTATTTAAATCTATATTATTTTCTATACAGTAAAAAGCTACAACCCGATACATTGCACCTGTATCTATATATATCCATCCTAACTTTTTTGCAACTTCTTTTGCGATAGTACTCTTACCTGCTCCTGCTGGTCCGTCAATTGCTACTGATATCATACCATTCTCCTCAATCACATTTATCTATTTTTTTATTTACAAAAAATTCGTCACTATCATCATATACTTCATATTCTAACCATACCTTTTCTAGATTCTCTAGATTAGACGCAATCTCATCTTTTTTCTTTAGACTTAATGCTACAATTATAGCATTAATTATACTTAATGGTGCAACTAGCGAATCTACAAAAGATACCATTTCACTTTGACCCAGTAAAGAGTAATCTGCACATTCTGTAATAGGCGATAGGGCGCTATCTGTAATGGC
>MDJN01000178.1 GCA_001995005.1 Candidatus Parepulonipiscium sp. PG-Nun2H_MBin03
TAGTTTCTTACACTCTATATCTAGTGTTTTGAAGCAACATAACATCGCCATCTGCTAAACTATCTGCCATAGCTTTAGTTTCTGCTCCTGTTACTGTATCGTCATTAGCAAATTTTACATCTATTCCTAAGTGTTTTGAAAGACTAGCTGCCACTGGTGCTAAAGAAAGCTCTGGCTTAGCTTCACCTTTTGGCTTACCTAAGTGTGAACATAATATAATTTTTGCACCTTGTGTGAAGAATATAAATACTACTACAGAGAATACTGCAGCGATTAATAGTGCTTGAACATAATCTTTCTTTTCTAATTGTTTAGTAGAACTTTTTAGGTAGATAATATTTCCAGTTAAGAATATTGTACTAGAAATAATAAATCCTAACGTATCAAACACCAAAGCGTACACGATTAGTGATATAAAAAATACTGCTGGTCTACCTTTAAACGGTTCAAAAATTGTAACTTTCAGTTTTTCTTTCTTAACAAATACTATTGTAAACCCTTTAAAAATAAACATTAAAACTAATGCTCCTAAAATAAAGTTAGGTAATCCAAAAGCTCCTACATAAGGGTCAATCTCCTGACTAGTATCTAAAACGTCAGCTAATGATTGTACAGTATGCAATGAGTTAGCCATAACTTCAGCATATTCTTCACTACCAATATGTCCTGATAAATATCCCATGCCATGCATAGTATTTTGGAAAGTAGGGTCTTCACAAACAATTTTAATAGCATCAGATATAGTATCTAATACATCTTGAGGTGTTCCAGGAGGTGCCCAGAAACCGAACGTTAATTGGAAATCATCTTCTATACCTAACTCAAAGAAAGTTGGTACATCTGGTAAGCTTGCAACTCTATCAGTAGAGAAAACTCCTAAACATCTAAAATCTCCAGAGTCTATGTAGCTAGTATTTTGTGAAACAGCAACCACATAAGCATCTACACGTCCACTAAGTAGTTCTGGTTGTGGAGTTTGGTCCCCACCAACTACAATGTGTTTGAAATTTACATCGTTTGCATGTTCTATTGCAAGAATTGCATAATGGTTCATTGTTGCACTCAGTGTACCCATGTTAATTCCATATGGATTAGCTCGTGCTGCTTCAATTAAGTCTTCATAAGTTTGGTAAGGTGAATCGGCTCTAACATAAAGCCCTAGTTGAGATGTAGTATACTGTGCAACCATCTCATAATCTTCTACACTACGGTTAAACACTCCCATAACACTAGATACATTAAATCCATTTCCGGCAGCCATAAAAGTGTATCCATCAGGCTTTGCATTAAATAATTCTTCAGCTCCAATCGTTCCCGAGGCACCAGTTATGTTTTGCACAACAAATGATATATCTGGGAAAAGTTTTTGCAACTCCATTACTAAAGTTCTTGATGAAATATCAATTCCCCCACCAGCATTAAATGGTACAATGATTGTTATATCTTTGTTTGGGTAGTCATTTGCATATATAGGTGATACACAAATTAATAATACTAATAATAGAGATACAATTGGTTTAAATTTTTTCATTAATTTATACATAAATTTCCTCCTTATAAAAAAATTTTTGCAGGGAGTTACAAAATACAGCTAAAATAGTGTGACCTGCTCTAAATGTTATATATATTGTGCCACACAACATAACATTTTGCAATAGATTTTTAAACAAAAATTCACAATTATGACTTTGAATAAAAACTAATGCAAATTATATGCAAATTTTTAAATATGAAATTTGCTTGTAATCATTGTTTAGGACAATTCTACTAAATAGTATGTATATATTAACTAAAAATATAAAATATTAATTCTATATATTGACTTAATTTTATTAAAATGATACGATACAATTAGAAATTTGCAATCGATGAAAATATTTGCACTAAATTTTAGAGAGGAGATTTTTGTTATGAAAAAACCAAACGTTATATTAGTATATCCAGACCAATTTAGATATGATGCAGTAGGATGCAATGGAAATGCAATTGTTGATACTCCAAATTTAAATAACCTAGCAGCTGGGGGGGCAAATTTTAATGATGCCCATACTTCATATCCATTATGTTGCCCATTTAGAGCTTCTATTATGACAGGCCTTTACCCACATAAAAATGGAATGTTTTCTAATCATTATCCATTAAGAACAGATTTACCACATTACTTACCTAGTTTGATGAAAGACGAAGGATATAAAACAGCTTGGATTGGCAAATGGCACTTAAATGGAGGTCGCAAGTTTGAGCGAGTTCCAAAAGAGTATTGGTGTGGCTTTGATGAGCTAATTGGATATGGTCGTGGGCACCATTATATAGATAGTTTATATTATAGAAATGAGTGTGATACGCCTTATAAATCTGATAAATATGAGCCTGTATATCAAACGGAACATTTAATGGATTTTATGGATAGGTCTTTGGCTGAGGATAAACCATTTATGGGTATGATTTGTTATGGATTGCCACATCCACCAGTGGAGATGCAGCCTGAGGAGTCAAAAAACAAGTATTCACCAAATGATATTACATTGCCTATAACAGTTCCAGCAGACACTGTGGATAAAGCTAAAGATTATATTGCTAAGTACTATGGTATGGTGGATATAGTCGATAGGGAAATTGGCCGTTTGATTGACCATCTAAAGGAAAAAGGAATTTTTGAAAACACTATTTTCATAGTAGTAAGTGACCATGGGGATATGTGTGGAGAGTATGGAATGTTTGAAAAATCTATTTTTTATAGCTCATCTTCTCATGTTCCTCTAATTATTAGCTATCCAGACAAAATTAAAGCAAATACAGTGATTAACCAATTGGTAGACCCTCTAATTGATATTACCCCTACTATATTAGATTTGTGTGATATTGCTGTTCCTGAAACTATGGATGGATATAGTATGAAAACTATGCTTACTACTGGTCAGGATGATGATTTTAGGGACTTTGTTTATTATCAAATTATTCCGCTACCAAATGAGTTGTGCGACCAGATGGATAGGCCTGATAGAAAGCCTTATGCCGAACGTGGATTTAGAACAAAAGATGTTTTATATGTAGAGAAAGAAAATGTACCTTTTGCATTATTTGATTATAAGCGGGATAAACTAGAGTTTATGAACTGCGTAGATAACTATAAATACTATCCACAAGTAAAAGATTGTAGTGCTAAGTTAAAAGATATTATGAGTGGATTTGATGATAAGTGGAGTTTCAGAAGAGAGTCACTTCCACCAGATTTCCAGACGCAGGATGAAGCAATTAAAGATTATGATAACAATTATTCTAAAGCAGTGATTGAGGCGTAGAACAAGGAGGGTGTTATGAGTAAGTATCAACAACTAAAGGAAGAAGTTTTTGCAGCTAATCTGGAATTAGTAAATCGTAAATTAGTAATTTATACTTGGGGAAATGTGAGTGTAATTGATAGAGAAAATGGTGTGATTGTGATTAAGCCACGAGGGATAGAGTACCATGACCTAGTGGCGGATGATATGTCTGTAGTAGATTTAGATGGAAATATGGTCGAAGGAACGTTGTTACCATCAGTGGATTTGGATATACACATTGCTATATATAAGCAGTTTGAGGGTGTAAAAGCGATTGCTCACACTCATTCAACTTATGCAACAGCGTTTGCACAAGCTAGACGTGATATTCCGTGTCTTGGAACAACTCATGCTGACCATTTTTATGGAGACATTCCTTGTACTAGACAGCTTACTCCCGAAGAAGTGGCTGGGGATTATGAGAAGGAGATTGGTAATGTAGTTGTGGAGACGTTTTTGGAGCGAAACCTTGACCCTATGCAAGTTTTTGGAGTAAATGTTGCAGGACATGGTCCATTTACTTGGGGTTCTAGTGCCGCACTTGCTGTAGAAAATAGCGTGATTTTAGAGGAGTTATCTAAGATGGCTATTCTGACTAAGCAGATTAATTCAAGTTCGCCAATGCTAGAAAATTATGCACTTGATAAGCATTTTTTAAGAAAGCATGGTGCTAACTCATATTTCTATCAAAGTAAGTAAGAGATTTTTTGCATAAAATTTGCATAAATTTGGGTATACTAGGAAAGGAGTCCTTAATGAAAACATCAGTATCGTTATCAGTATTTGAAGGGTCAAAGTCA
>MDJN01000179.1 GCA_001995005.1 Candidatus Parepulonipiscium sp. PG-Nun2H_MBin03
TTTGCGGGTGTAGTTCAATGGTAGAACACCAGCCTTCCAAGCTGGTTACGTGGGTTCGATTCCCATCACCCGCTTAAAAATAGAAAAGGACTAATATTAGTCCTTTTTTTGTTATCTAGACATTGCTTTATAAGCTGCATTATAAATTTCTTCATATAAAGTTATGCCGGCATTTGCAAAATAAGCAGTATATTCTTCTAGTGAATAAGCAACGGGTATACCCGCTGGTGCATTTCGATTTGCAGAGTATAGCAGAGTATTAAAAATAAATTCCACTGTATTAGCGTCGTCTATAGTTGTATTTGCAGATATTTCGGTAATTTGTCGGTCGGTAAGAGAAAATAGAGTTGGGGTTAAATCGTAATAATATGAATTATCACCTGCAGGACCACCAAATCCATAAGACGGATAGTTTATTTTAGAATTATTCATTATCTCCCAAGACTTAATTCCGTTTGCGGATGTAGTTTGATATTCGGCTCCTATTTCTTTTTGGTATCCAATCGGCATAAGAGAGCCCATCCAATCCCGCAAAAATGTTGAAACATCACCGCTGGCAAGCTCAAGTGATGTAGATTGTACCCACTCAGATATAGTAGGATAACCGTATCCATCAGGACCTATATATCTTTGGTTAGATACAATATCCATTGGTAATCCATAATTTTGGCACAAACTCCCTTCTTCTGAGAAGTAAAAGTCAAATAGTTCTATGGCACGGTCTAATTCATCATCCGCAGTATGCTTAGCTATTGCCCAGCCATCCGGCTTAACAGAACGGGTGTTATCAACATAATATTGCCACACACCATTAACATTAGCAACAGGCGGAAGGACAGCTGTAGTATTAGAGTTTAATGCAGGATTAGTAGATGATGCAATCCAATCAAATGTCATATATCCAAAGCTTGGCGTATCTGAATTATCAGTGCCATAAAGTGCTGAACGGTGATTAGAAGTATTGCTAGTATTAAAGGTTTCTGTATAAAGTAATCCTTCTGCATATAAGTCGCCTAAGTAAGTTATAACTTCGTAAAAATCTTCCGCTCCATACGTATAAAATAATTCGCCATTTTCATTGAAGCATAGCCTAGCATAGTAAGAATCAGTCCCATGTGCCTTAGTTCCATCAAAATATGTGGAAAAGCGAAACACGTCTTCACGATAGCTGGATTGTCTAGCAAAAAATGGCCAAACTTCCATGGCTAATCCATTGCTTAATAACAGTGGATTAGCTTTTATTACACGAAATAATGCGATAAGTTCATCAATATCATATGCAGCCATAGAACCAATATAAAGTTCTGATGGGTTTTGGTAGCTATAATTTCTGTTGATATATTCTATTAATGTCGTGGCTAGAGTATATCCATTTTTTACAGGTAGCTCATTCATAATTTGGATTATGTTTTCCCCGCTAGACTTAGTAATAGAAGTGCCAGCCTTAGGTTCTACTACGCCTCCATTACTTCCTGTTCTAGCGTTACTATCAATGTAAAAGCCTTCATAATATGTAGTTATAACAGTATCCGTATCATATGCAACTTGATTATTATCTAATAAAATAATTGGCCAATCCTCTCGCACAATATATTCTCGTGCAGGCGTACCTATTTCGGCGATATATGGTATATAGTATATATTTCCATCATATGCAGTAATGGCCGAGCGAACCGCAGGATTTGTATATAGATAAAAAGAGAAATTAGGCATAGAACCATTATCTATATATTCAGATAAATTTACAAAATGTCCTTGTGCACCATAATACATTAAGTCATCACCAATAGAGGAGCCGCCATATATATTAGATGAATTAAATTCATCCAAGGCTGCAGTTGTAATCATTTCTTCCGAACTCATATTCTGCACTGTCATATCTACAAATGTAGCATTAAAAGTATCCCCAATGTATGCCCATACAGGTTTTAACATCCCAGAAGAAATGACGGTGCCATCTGATAAAGTTATAGGTTCCTCTTTATTATAGGTCATGGTACGAGCCGAATTACCATATGCAAGTTGAAAATTAAGCGTGACGTGTTCTCGTATTATCTCTTCTTCAGGCAGGCTATAAAACTTGCCATGAGAGAGCAAAGTTTCGCTTATTTCAGAGCTTATATTAGAACTATGATTAACATTTGTACTATTGCTTGCAGGAAGGCTGCTGCAGCCAACTAACATAACCGCTATAAGACTAAACATTTTCTTCATATATACCATCTCCTTTCCCAATCTCTTTAATTTGAAAATTATCTACCAATTTGTTTAGTAATATTGCTTGGTTAGTAAGATTTTCGCTAGTAACCTCGCTTTCTTTGGCTGTAGCAGTATTATCTTTTACAACTTCAGAAATTTGGTTTAATCCTGCGTTAACTTGTTGTATATTATCTGATTGAGTGGTGGCAGTTTGCACAATATACTCCATAGCTCTAGTAATTTTATTAGTCTCATCTACGACCATTAGCAGTGACTGGGCTGTTAAATCAGCAATTGCACTACCGTTATTTACAGAATGTATAGTCTTCAAAATTAGAGAGGCTGTGTCATGGGCTGCATCTGCAGATTTATTTGCTAACATGCGTACTTGTTCTGCGACAACAGCAAAGCCTTTTCCAGAATCTCCTGCACGTGCGGCTTCTATAGATGCGTTTAATGCTAGAAGATTAGTTTGGAAAGATATATCATCAATGGTTTTAATAATTTGGTTAATTTCGGTTGCTTGGATATTAATTTCGTTCATAGCCACTATAAGTGTTTGCATCTGTAAATTGCTTTCTGACACATAGTCTTTGGCAATTAATGCATTGTCTCTAGTAGATTGTGCTTCCAAAACTGTGTGTTGAGATTGATTAAAGATATCATTAGCTGTAACTAATAGTTGATTGACAGCAATATGCTGATCGGTTGCACCTTGAGACAAGCTATGGGCTATATTAGAAATATATTCTGAGCCTGAGTTAACTAAAATAGACGCATCTCGCACTTGTACCAAAGTAGTCGCTTGATTATCCATAACTTTTTCCATAGCAATTGCCATTGGATTAAAATCTCCAGGGTATTTTACTTTATGTTCATAACAAAAATTGCCGGCTGCCATATTTTCAAAACACGCCACCAAGTCTTCTATGATAGCGGTTATATTATGAACTAGAGTAATGGAAGATTGTGCAAGCACGCCAATTTCATCTTCCCGTGAAAATGAAGGCAATGTAGAATGCAAATCGCCCAGAGCCATTTTTGATAAGCGTGTTGCCAAAATGCCGATAGGTTGCAGCTTTTTGCGTATATATAAAAATATCGCTATGCATACAATTATAACATTTAATGTAAGTAAACTAACAAGCCATATAGCACTGGTATTAAGTGCTTTATTATACTCGGCTTCTGTAAGATTAATAAATACTCGCCAGCCTTGAGCAGTCTCTTCTAGTATACCGACGTATAATTCTTTGTTTTCACGATACTCAAAGCTTTCACCATCAGGACTAGATACCTGCTCAAAAAGTGCATCCCCCTCAAACCCAGCTGATGATAAATATTGTCCAATGTAACTTTCGTCGCTATGTACCATAATTTGTCCATCACCAGCAAGAAGAGTAATTTGGCCTGTCTCGCCGAAGGAATTTTTCGCTAGTGTATCAGAAAGATTAGCAAGGTCAAGCTCAATCATAACAAATCCAATAACGGCACCATGCACATTAATAGGTGAGGCAATAGAAATGGCTAAAGTATTTTTAACATTATCCATATATGGTGCGGTAACAATTGTTCGCTCTTCTGTAATTGCAGCATACATAGGTTTTGTTGTAATATCATATCCAGTATCTGGGCCGATTACATTTCCGCCTTGTAAATATAAATTCCCTTCAGATCTTATACAAATACCCATATAAGAAATACCATCAAAATAGTCTACCCCGTCGTCTAAACTATCAATAAGAGTAAGACCAGCATTGGTATTACCAAACTCAGACCCCCTTTGTACTTGAGATATAGCAGTGCTAAAGTAAGAATTATGTGCGGTCATCTCGGTTAAATTTATATATGGTTGCATGTAAATGTCTACTAGTGATATGGCTGTGTCACTTAGAATAGATAAATAATTTTCTTCCTTTTCTCGCAAAAGTAGCCTCATTATACTAGATTGAAATAGACCAATAACAATGGTTACGATTGTCATTATAATAAAGCAGAACAAAGCAACAGTTGTAGATAGTTTTTTAAAGTGCCCTATATTTTTCATGTAAACTCCTTTCATAATATAATTGAGAAGTAATTTTCCCAATTACATTATATAGTAAAATTTGTAAACATTCAATTAGTACAAGCAAAATATACCAAAATCTTTACCACGGAATATTATTTATAATATTACCTGGGGCAACGTCTAATATACTCTCTTTTGGAACTTCTACATAATTTGGAGGAACAGCCCCAGAGATAACTTTATCAATTAGCATAACTTTTCTAGTAACTTCTGCTTGATGAGAAAATAGAGGAACAACAATTTGTATAGTAGCTTTAATTTCTAGCCAAACAGTATGATTAACTTGGTTTATGCCAGTGGATTTTATATCATTTTTATAATCTACTTCAATGGTACCTAGGGGCAGAATTTCAACAGTAATTTCTGGACCTAAGTTTGCAAATATTCTGCTACCGGTTAAATTTCCGAGTGGTATTTTAAATGGTATAGTACCTAAGTTATGCAGTTCAGTTGTGCATATAGATACTATATCGGCACATAAATTATTTATCAAAATTGAGTTCACATTCCATGATATAAGCTCGCCCGCATCGTTATAATCATAGTATAATAAATCTTCTATAGTAGCCTGATTAGCTGAGAGGGCCTGTGCGATAGCGTCGTTAATTGCACTTGTTGCAACGGTTGTTGCCTCAAGCTCTGACATTGCAAGTATAGTAGGCATAATTTCTTCGTCAAGCTCTATATAAATGATAAAAAGTGCAACTAATAATATTATTATTGCAAAAAACCCTTGTATTTTATATGCTGATTGTACACTAGATTTATATTGACTAGGCGAAGAAGAGCCAGAGTGTATACGCTGAGCGTTGTATTGGTTAATTGGCGTCCTTTTTGTAGGATACGGTCTGCGTGGTTGTTTAAAAAGATATTTTCGTCTGGAAATAAAAACACCTCCTGCTTTCTAAAATATACTGAGTTTGTACAATATATTCTAAAAAAGTAGGAGGTATTACAAATTACTGGATATCTTCAACTTCAAGATAATAAGTTATCATATTATCATCGTCTACATATCTATGAAATATGCCCGTAACTTCAATGGTACTACCATGTGTAGGGTATTCTGCAGGTGCAACTGGCCATTCTAATAACATTCCAGTGCTGCAACACCCGGTTTGGTCCTCAATTAATATAGCCCTATCAATTCTATCTGTTCCAAATACCTGAGAATAATCCATCTCACTATATATTCCTTCTAGCTTAATGCGCTTTCCGGCGTATTGTTCACCATAAAAGACCATCTCATATACTTGTGCATATAACATAATAGGATTTAGAGTAGTTAAATCTAGTATTTCATCTTTTGCCGTATCTTCTGATATATCTTCTGATTCAACATTAGATTCAACATTAGATTCAACATTAGATTCAATATTAGATTCAACATTAGAGATATTTATTATATCATCTTCTTTAGTGGGCAAAGTATTATTAGTGGGCAAAGTATTATTTTCAGGTTGCAAAGTATTTAAATTATTTACCGTGCTTTGAGTAATTTCATCCTCCATAACAGCCCCATTCGCAGAGCATCCTACCAATAATAGGATTGATAGTAATATAACTTTTTTCATATTCGTCTCCTTATAAGCATACCTAGCAATTTTAATATAATAAAAGTGATTACATTTGCCATAACGATTGTGGCACCGACTGGAGTGCCGAATAAAATTGATATAACAATTCCGCCGGTTGAATTTATAATAGATATTATTGTTGATAGAATAATTACGGGCTTAAATTGACTAAACACGCTCATAGCCGAAACAGCAGGAAACACTATTAAAGCCGAAACGAGCAAAGCACCCACCAAATTCATGGCGATTACTATAACGATTGCCGTAATTACTGCAATTAAAAGGTTATACCTATCAGTCTTTATGCCAGTAGCTTTTGCAAACACTTCATCAAATGTTACTGAAAAGATTTTATTATAAAATACAATAAAAGTCAATATTACTAGTATAGACATGATTATACTTAAAATTACATCATCATGAGATAATGTCAGTATGGAAGTTGCTCCAAAAAGTGCAGAACATATGTCTCCGAAGATGTTAGAAGACGTATTATTTACATTTAATATAAAATATCCAAACGCCAGAGCCGAAACAGACATCATGGCCAATGCAGATTCAGCATTGATTTTACGGTTTTCGCCACCTCTTATCAAGTTTATCGCCACTATTATTGTAATAAATAAAGTAAGAGGCATATTATCTAATAAGTTTAATGCCATACCAAAAGACATTACCCCAAACGCAATATGAGAAAGTCCATCCCCTATATATGATAATCTTTTTAAAACCAATACAACACCCAAGAGGCTAGAGCATAACGCAACCAATACGCCTACAATAAGAGCGTATTGTACAAATTGAAATGCAAGATAATATTGTAATTGACTAAGCAAAATAACACCTTCTTTCTAATTAACCGTTACAGTATATTCCTCTTTTTTTTCGATATGCAGTATGTGGCTAGCATATTTTGTAGCATACTCAACGTCATGAGATATCATAATAATTGTTATATTGTCTTGCTGGTTTAGCTGCTTAATAAGAGCATACATATCTTTTGTAACATTTGGGTCAAGCCCTGCCACCGGTTCATCTAAAATAAGCAGCTTATTGCTAGAACATATGGCACGAGCAAGCAAAACCCGCTGTTGTTGTCCCCCAGATAAAGAGTTATACGGCTTATTTATATACTCTTGCATACCAAGCTTTGTTATATTTGCTGTGGCAAGTTCTTTATCAGCCGCAGAGTAAAACCACCTGCCCTTATTTAATGTGCCAGATAAAACAATTTCCTTAACAGAAGCTGGGAAATTTCGTTGATACATTTTTTGTTGTGGCAAATATCCTATATCTGTTTGGGGTATACTTTTTATAATCTCTCCCGAAACGGGAGGGATTAAGTTAAGTAGCGTCTTTATAAGCGTAGATTTTCCGATGCCATTGGAACCGGTAATACACCAATAGTTTCCAGAGTGTATTGTAAAGTTAAGCGGACCTATTAAGGCTTTTTTGTCATATCCAACTTGTGTGTCAATGCATTTTATTTGTTCCATTTTTATCTTCCTAACGCCATCTCTAACGATGCTAAATTATCTTCCATAATAGATATATAAGAAATGCTACTATCCGTATGGTCGACTATCTCCATAGAATTAAACTGAATAAATTCTCTGTTATCATCTTGTGAACTAGATACAATAGTCTCAGCGATTTTTTTATTACTATCAGAGACATAGCTAATAGAGGATACCATTTCCTCGTCTAGTTTTTCGGCCAAAAATACAATCGTCTCAAAACTAGCTTCCGTATCTGTTGAGCAACCTGTAAAAGCCGCATAATAATTTATATCATAATCATCTAATAAATATCTAAACGGAAATCTATCCCCAAAGATTATAATATCCATATCGCTATTATCAACTACTTGCTCATATTTATTATCTAATTTGTCTAGCTCTTCTATATAAGAAGCTAAATTTATACTATAAGTTTGCACATTTGTAGTATCTATAGTACTGATTGCATCGCTTATAACATTACACGCTTCCTTTGCTAATTTTACGGATAACCATATATGTTCATCTTGAACATGACTATGGCTACAGCTGCTATGGTCATGTTCATCATGGTTATGCTCCATACCTTCTATGATCTCTTCGTCTTTTGTATATTTATCAAGAGATGCCATAAGGTTGATGTATTGAATATCTGAATTATTATCTATTACATCCGTTATCCAACTTTCAGAATCTCCCCCGATATATATAATAAGGTCGCTGGTCTGCATTTGTATTAAATCATCTGCAGTAGCCTGATAATTATGCGGGTCAACTCCGTTATCCATTAGTAACTCTATGGTTCCAATGTCTCCTACAATAGACTTGGTCCACTCATATACAGGATACGTTGAGCACAAAATATTAAGCGGTCGGTCTAATATGATGTCTATGTTTCCACCGGCCTTTTGTGTGCTGCAACCTGATATTTGAGTGGTCATAACTAATAGCGTTAAAAGTAATTTTTTGTTCAAAATTTGCCTCCTTTAAAAATATTGCATTTAAAAATATTATATTATTATTATAAAAGTTTAACTCAGTAGCGTCAAGGCAAAACTTACCAAGTTTTTTATTAGATATAATACATATAGAACGCATAAATTATAAAATTATATTATATATTTATCAGATAACTTTCTTAAGTATATTAGCACATATAAACATAATATAAAGAAAACGTGCAGTAAGTTGTACATCTTTAGTTAAATAATAGTATTGATTTTAATATTAATATAAAGTATTATTATATTATGTACAAACCTATGTAATCGCACAATATAATTTCACATATTTAATGTACATGTATATCTTAGATTAGAGAGGGAAAAAATATGAAAAGAAAAACATTAGGACAACAGATTAGGTTAGTATTTAGTGTAGTAGTAACAGCACTGCTA
>MDJN01000180.1 GCA_001995005.1 Candidatus Parepulonipiscium sp. PG-Nun2H_MBin03
CTAGAAAATTTATCTATAGGAGATTGGATATTAGAGATAGATCTAGAACATCCGGATAAAGGGATTGTAGATATATGGCTAGCTGAAACTAGCTTAAACCCATATGCTTATATAAAGGATGGTGATCCGTTTATAACTATACCATCAATATCAAATACAAAAGGAATTATATGTATTGGGGCATATGATGATAATACTTTAACAATTACAAGAGAATCCGGCAGAGGATATACTAGAGATGGGAATATATTACCGAGCTATGTTATAGAGGCTGTAGATGTATTTGTGCCACTAACAAATAAGAAATCTGCCATGTTAAATGGAGTTTTAGTAGCGTTAGGGCTTATGACAGGAGAGGCTGCAGGAGTGTATAGTATATTATTAAAAAAGCAAATACAGATACTACCAAATACGTCGATTATGTCATATTGGTTAAGTGCAAATCTTGAGCAACTTACTACTATAGAATATCCAAATGAAAGACAAGGTTATGGGATATATACGCTTGAAAATTTAAAAATGTGGCTATTAGTAAATGGTATTATATAGGAGGAGAGTATGAATACAAAACTTAGTGCACAAATTCAACTTATGTTGCAATATCCGCTGAGTGAATTGCCCATTTCATTTTACAAGATTACAGGGATGAAAAGTGCAGATATTTGGGATGTATTATTAATCTATAATGGAGATATTGAAGATATAGATATAGAAATTACAAATCTTACAATTTTAAGTGCTAGATATGCGACGTGTAGCGTAAATAAAAATCGCCTAGAAGCTTTGGCTCAGCATAAAGTTATTGAATATATTACATTACCTGAAGTTATGCAATATATTAGTGTACAATCGGAAGTTTGTGCGTTGAATTTAGATTCCCCACTAAGCGGGTATGAGGTTACAGGGAGAGGAACGTATTTTGGTAGTATAGATACAGGTGTTGATTACACTCATCCAGATTTTATTAATCCGGATGGAACTAGTCGTATATTATACTTATGGGACCAAACTATTGCTGGCAATTCTCCAGAAGGGTTTAATATAGGTACTGAATTTACAAATGAGGATATAAACTATGCATTGCAAACAGGCAATTTACTAGAGACAAAAGATGCATTAGGGCATGGTACTGCCCTTGCTAGTATAGCAGTTGGTAACAGTGAGCAATATAAAGGTATAGCCCCTGGTGCAGATTTAGTTGTGGTGAAAGTGGGGCAAGTAGGGGTAAATCTTATGGATCCATATAGGGGTCCTAGAAATGCAGAAATTATGATGGCACTTAAATATGTGGTAGAAAAAGCTAGGCAAGATAATCGTCCGATTAGCATTTTGATAGGATTTGGTATAAATGAAGGCGGGCATAATGGCAGTAGCCTATTAGAACAATATATTGATTACCTATCGAGTATATGGAAAGTAAATATGGTAGTTGGTACTGGAAATCAAGCTAATAAAGACAGCCATACAGCTGGTGAAGTAAAACAAGGGCAGACACATACTATAGGCGTATTTATAGATAGTGGGCAACCGTATTATTTTACGTCGATATGGAAAAACTTTATAGACGATTTTGGCGTATCTGTAGTTGCTCCGAATGGCGAAAGAACAATTATGTTAACTAGAGATGAGGTAAATAGTAATACTATTATAGGAAATAGTATAGTGTCTATAAATTTTTCTCAGCAAGGACAAATATCTAATGGTGAGCAAATTCTTGTATTTATTGATACGTTATTTGGTAATGAGATAAAAGATGGAAACTGGAAGATAGAACTAACAGGATTATTTGTATTAGATGGAAAATATAATGCATGGGGTGAGGCTTTGGAGCAAGTGACGCGCAGTATAAGATTTATAAACCCAGTTATTTCAAATACCTTAACAATTCCAGCCACATCAAGTTTAGTTACAAGTGTAGCGGCTACAAACGGTTTTCAAGTTGCATCATTTTCTGGAAGAGGGTTTCAAACTACAAATAGTATAAAACCTGATATATCGGCCCCAGGGGTGGATATTACTGCGGCATATGCAGATAAAATGTATCAGAAAATTACGGGTACTAGTGCAGCAGCAGCTTTTGTAGCTGGGGCATATTTGCTGTTATTTGAGTATGGAATTAATGAAGGAGGAGATAATTATCTCTATGGAGATGCTTTAAAGGCATATTTATTGCGGACAGCAAAAAGACGTTTTGGCGTAACATTTCCTAGCATAGAGTGGGGGTATGGTGAATTATGCGTAAAGAATACTCTAGAGGCTCTTAGCAGATTATATAAACTTAGGTAGGTGAATTGTTATAGAAAGTAAAATAGGAGCATCTTTGCAAATTGTTAGTACGCTTTCTAATACAGAAAAAGAGCAAGTAAATGAATACTTAGACGAATTTGGTTTTAACACGCACCAAATTATAGATATTGTAGTAAAATACAATGGAGATATAGATTATGTGGCAAACGAAGTGGATGGAGTAGCACAAATAATTAGCCAGAAATTTGCCGTTATGTCTATACCTGATAATAATATTAATAAATTGAGTGGCTTTTCTCAAATAGAATATATGGAACTTCCGAAACTATTAGGGTATAGTCTTAGTGCAAGCATAAGTAATAGTTGTGTAAAAGTAGTACAAAATAATGCACCTTATAACTTAAAAGGCACGGGAGTATTACTGGGTATAATAGATTCTGGGATACAATATGCACATAGAGATTTTAGAAATAGCAGCGATGGCACAACACGTATAGAATATATATGGGATCAAAGTATAGAAGGTAATCCACCGGTAGGGTTTAATAGTGGAACAGAATATACAAGAAGCCAAATTAACGAAGCTCTGCGGCAACCTACTACTGCTGAACGCCTTAGTATTGTACCTTCCCAAGATACAATAGGGCATGGCACACATGTAGCAGGCATAGCGGGGGGAAATGGTAATGCTTCAAATGGTCAATATGTAGGCATGGCACCTGAAGCTGAATTTATTATAGTAAAGTTAGGAACGGGCAATACGACATTTGTAAGAAATATCGAGATTATGCTTGCTATAAAATATGTTATTGAAAAGGCACGAGAGCTTAATAAGCCGGTGGCGATAAACCTAAGTAATGGAACAAATGAAGGTCCGCATGATGGTAGGTCTATAATAGAACAATACATAGACGATATGTCTCAGGTGTGGAAAAATAATATTATAATAGCCTCTGGTAACGAAGGGGTGAGTTTTACGCATACAAGTGAAACTGTGACAATGACCAAAACTGGGATATTTAGTTTTCAAATAGGAGCAAATCAAACTGCCTATGGAGTATCTGTATGGAAATCTTTTATAGATACTATGGAATTTGAAATCATAAGCCCATCGGGAAATAGGAGCAGTCGAATAAGATATAGGGACGGTGTGAAATCTTTCATATTAGATAGAACAAAAGTTTATATTACTTTTGTAGGACCATCACCATTAAATGGGGATGAGGAATTTGCTATTTTTTTAAGCCCAATAAGCAGTGGTGCAATTGCAGCAGGAACATGGACGGTAAATGTATATGGAATAGATATAGTAGATGGATTTATAGATATATGGGGGCCTACTAGTGAAATTGCTGGCAAGGACACATTTATGTTGCAACCAGTACGTTCAACTACGCTAACTACGCCATCAACGGCAAGAAATGCAATAACAGTGGGAGCGTATAATAGTTTAACTAATCAAATAGCACCATTTTCGGGAACTGGGTATGCAAGAAATGAAACTACAATAAAACCAGACATAACTGCTCCAGGCGTAAATATAGTATCTACTTCGATTACTGGAGGTTATATTACGCAAAGCGGAACAAGTATGGCAGCCCCTCATGTAACGGGTGCAGTGGCACTTATGATGCAGTGGGGAATAGTTCAACAACGGGTGCCGTTTTTATATGGCGAATTTTTAAAAACTTACCTGCTTAGAGGAGCAGAAAGAAATGGGATTTCGGTGCCTAGCCCAGAGTGGGGATATGGAAAACTATGCCTAAAAAATGCACTTGACATGTTGGCTCGAACAGTTTAAAAAAATGCAGAGGAGATTCCTCTGCTAAATTCAATTAAAGTGCAATTTGGAATGTTGATAGTTGTTGTAACATTTTACTTTCCATTTGCATTTGATATTGTGCTAATAGATTATTTTTAATAAGTGCACTGCTTGACTCTGCATAATCAGTATCTTGCATTTGACTTAATGCACTTAAAGTGTTATTAGCAGTAATTTGATTTACATTTTGCTCAGATTGCAGACCATTAGATGTGGCACCTATTTGAGATTGTAAGCTACTAACACTTGCAGATGCACTTGCTAATTGAGATAATGCATCTTCGTTAAGCTCGCTAAAATCAGGCATTCCAGAAGCACTTATAGTAGCAATGCTAAAATCGGTCATTCCTAGTGACTCGGCACTCATTGATGTAGTATCGCTATTAAAAACAGATTGAGTGTTAAATTGCGTACTAGAAAAAGTTGAGCTCATTTGCTCAGATAATTGATCAATTTCTTTTTGAATTATGGCTTTATCAGAATCACTTAGAGTATCATTAGAAGCTTG
This sequence comes from Candidatus Parepulonipiscium sp. PG-Nun2H_MBin03, assembly GCA_001995005.1. Lineage (GTDB taxonomy): Bacteria > Bacillota > Clostridia > Lachnospirales > Cellulosilyticaceae > Epulonipiscioides. Next base: position 4,578 of record MDJN01000180.1, read on the forward strand.
TAAAGTTAATTCATTCATGCGTGATAAATTATCTTGCACCCCACTTAATGCACCATCGGCTACATCCAGGCTACCTAGCTCATAATCAATAGTTTGGTTACGAGTCTCAAAGCTAATATTAGCTGATAACATTTTTTGAGCAATGGCCATAATGGCTGGGTCATCAGCAGCATCATTTACCTTTTTACCAGATGCCAGTTCTTCTATTCTTTCTTTCTCTTCTTGTTGTTTTTCTCTTAATTCGTTAACATTCTTTTGTGATTGATTAACATTTTGCATTGGAGAATACATATCGGTATTTCTGATTGAACTAATCATCATAAAAAATCCCCTCCTTACGGATAAATTTTGTATATAGTATATACATAAAGTATATCGACAAATATTTATTTTACTTGATGTGTTATTACTAGTATTTGGCAGAAAGTTTCAAGTGCTTTTTGGATAGCATAGGCTTATTTATGGCTGAGTAACATTCTGCTAATTTCTTATGTGTTATTGTTAAGTTAGAAGACATAGTAAGTGCACGGATAAAATAATTAATTGCTGTTTCGTATTCTTTATTATTTAAGTAACAATCGGCAATAACCTCTACGCAAACTTGTTCTGAATGGCCATGTTTAACGGCTTGTTTCAGCAAAGAAGCGGCAAGTGAGAACTGCTTAGAGATATAGTTTAAAAAGCCCAGTTCTAAATAGGCATCTTTACAAGTGGGGTATAGCTTAATAATCTCGTTATATTTTTTGATGCTGTTTGGTATATCGTTTAGCTCCTTAAGACAACGGGCTTGCAGCAGCAAAATCTCAAGCGTAAAGGGGTTGCTTTTTAAATGCAATAAACTATAGTCTAGAGCTGTGTCGTATTCTTTGGCATAAAAATAGTAATACATAGGTGTAGTAAATTCGGTGCTATGCAATATGTCGTTATAAGCATAAGCTAGCACAGCTGGTATGTTATGCTCTTTTAAGAGTGCACCTAGATATTCTTCATCGACACTAAAAATGTCAAGGTAATTTTTAAACAACTCACAAAATATATTTAATGGTAACTGAGCATATAGAAACGGCAGTTGCGTAGAAAATAATGTAATATATGTATCTACACAATGATAGTCGTTAAGTAGTTGGAATTTTTTTACTAGATATTCCATTTTGTCATCGCTAATAGTAATTGCAAGGTCTAAGTATTTAATAGCTTCGTCTAGGTTACCTTGTTTTATTAAATCACATGAGTATAAAAAGTAGTGTTGTGCAGAATGTGTACAGTTGGCTTCCATATTTCCTCCTTAAAAGTAAAATTATTTTTGTAACTTAAAATAGTATTACCAGATTATTAATAAACTGATAATACTATTTTAATATAAAAACCAACTTCTTACAACAAAATATATGTAATTATCTAAAAATAATATATGTCATATAACTAAAGTATCCTATAAGTAGCAATATTCCTTCAGTACGCTTAATTTTACGAGAAGTAGTCGCAAAAATATAAGCAATAAGAGTAGCGTCTAGCATAAAAAATAAATCGATAAAAACTTCCTGATTAACGTTGATTGGATTAATTGATGTAGATACACCTAAAATTAAAAATGTATTAAAAATGCTAGAACCCAATACATTTCCTAGTGCAATATCACTCTCGCCTTTTCTAGCAGCGGTAATAGATGTAACAAGTTCTGGTAAAGATGTACCAACAGCAATAATAGTAAGACCAACCATTCGTTCACTCATTCCTAAGTCTAATGCAATTTTAACAGAATTATTAACTACTAAATCTCCACCTATAAATATCCCGATGGCACCGCATATTGCAAAAATAATACTTTTGTTTAGTGGCAAAAGATTAATATCGTCTACAGGTTCATTATTCTTATATGCTTTGATTGCAACTTGAATAAGGTATAAGATAAACATAGAAAAAAAGACTAGTAGTATAATCCCGTCATTTCTTGACAATGCACCTTCTTTACTAAATACCCAGTCCATACCTAGGATAGCAACTATAATAGTTGATACAATAGCTATTGGAAATTCTTTGCTTAAAACACCGTCTTGTACAGTTAGAGGAAAAATAACAGCAGAAGCTCCTACAACTACCATAAAATTAAAGATATTAGACCCGATTACATTACCTAGCGACATAGCATTTTGTCCTTGCAGTGCAGAAGTTATGCTTACTGCAAGTTCTGGGGCACTGGTCCCAAATGCGACTATGGTAAGTCCTATAATAAGAGGGGTTATCTTTAGATATAATGCGATGGATGAGGCACCGTCAATAAAGTAATCTGCTCCTTTGATTAATGCGATAAATCCAACTAATAATAAAATGTAACTCATAAATACTCCTTTCTTAAATAACTTGTCTTGTTTTATTTATATGTATACTTGTCTATATAAAGAACTGGATTTATTATCTAAAAAAGTAAAATATTCACCTATTTTACAAAAAAGCATATAATATTATTAGGGTAAAATATGTTAATGGAGACACGATATGCAAATTCTAGAATTCTTACTGATAAGTGTTGCCCTAATTATAGATGCTATAGTTGTATGTATGATAAACGGTATTACTTATCAAAATATTACAAAGTTACAAGGTATTTTAAGTTCACTAATATTTGGAGTTATACAAGGTATTTTTATTGTAGTAGGATACCTAATAGGAAATATTTTTGCTAGTTTTATAACTTCTTATGCTGGTATCATTACAGCAGTGATATTTTTTACGTTAGGAATTCAAAAGATAAAAAGCACAGCGAATGAACCAAAAAATGAACTCAATAATGAACTAACTTATACGAAGAATTTGTCTTATAGACTAGTATTTATTCAAGCTATTGTAACAAGTTTGGATGCATTTACAGTAGGCCTAAGCTTTAGTTTTATATATAACGAGATAACACTTGTTGCTGTACTGCTTACAATTTTAACTATATTATTTTCTTATGCTGCACTTATGATAGGTTATCATAAAGGTAAGGTATTGGGAGAAAAAGTTGAGGTAGTAGGAGGAATTGTATATTTTATTATAGCTATTAGGGCATTATTATAATAATAGAACCCAAATCTGATAAAGGTTTGGGTTTTTTGAATGAGAAAAATAAAAAATGGGCTTGTATAGGAAAATATTAGGTGTTACAATGAAAAATAGCAATAAATGATAGGAGGGTAGCCAAGAATTATTGGTGATAAAATATGGAAGCAGAAATATTGCAATATCTTGAATCTATTAGAAATCCTTTTCTAACTACAATAATGGAAACTATTACAATATGTGCTGAAAGTGCATTTTTACTTGCGATAATTTCTATAATTTACTGGTGCTTAAATAAGGATATAGCCATTAAACTAGCCAGTGCGATATTAATAAATGCCGTATTAACTGCTACAATTAAGGGGATAGTTAAAAAGCCACGGCCATTTGAATTAGGAATTGTAAAACCACTAAGGGTAGAAACAGCCATAGGGTATGCATTCCCTAGCGGGCACACTTCAACGGCAACGGCATTTTGGGGAAGTGCTGTTACGGTGTTTAAAAATAACAGTATGCTAATATTTAGTATTATTATAGTAATATTGACGGGCATATCAAGATTGTACCTGGGCGTGCATTGGCCAACAGATGTATTAGCAGGAGTTTTCTTGGGTATAATCAGCGTATTTATATCAGATTTGGTATGGAAAAATAAGAAATATCTCCTAGAAGGCTCGATAATTATATTAGTAATATCAGTATTTTTTTCAACTCATGTTGCAAGTGCTGCTGCAGCATTATTTGGTATAGTTTATGGTAGAAATTTAGAAATGAAGTATGTAAATTTTGTTATTGCCGGAAATTATAAGTACCAAATAAAGAAAGTAATAATAGGAATGGCTGGTATAGCAATTATATATTTTGGGCTAGATAAAGTTATGGTAGATACAACAATTACTGTTATGATAAAGTATGCTCTGGTTATGCTCTGGATAACATTTTTTGCACCATATCTATTTAAAAAGTATCTTGTGGCTAGCCAATAAAAAATATAAAAAGAGAAAGTCGGAGTCTGCTCCTATCCTTCTCTTTTAGTGGACAAATATTTATTCGGTATATGAATTATTTGACACTCTACCAAAAAGTGTGAGAGAATAAATACCTGCAATGCCCACTACACCATAAATAACACGACTAATCCAAGACCCCATTCCTCCAAATATTGAAGCAACTAAGTCAAATTGGAAAAAACCAATTAATCCCCAGTTGATTGCACCTATAATCATAAATGCTAAGGCAATATAATCAAAAGTTTTTGAGTTCATTGTCCTGCCCCTTTCTTGTTATTAAGTGATAATGTTATTATAGGAAAAAATAATTAAAAATATCCGTAGCATATTATGGAAGAGAAATTGAGATGGAGAAAATATGGCGTATAATAGATATAGCGACTTTTTAAAGATTAAATACAACGAAAAAGTATATAAAATTCCGATAAATTTAGACGTAACTTGCCCAAATCGTGACGGCAATTGTGGCAATGGTGGATGCACATATTGTGGAGATATTGGCGTTGGATATGAAATGATAGATAATAATGTAAATATAAAAACTCAACTAGAAAAAAATATGGCTAATATAAAGAAAAAATATAATGCAAAATATTTTATAGCATATTTGCAAAATTATAGTAACACTTATATAGAAATTGAAAAATTTAAAAATGTATTAGATGAGTTAATTCACCCAGATGTTGTGGGGGTGAGCATATCAACACGGCCTGACTGTATAAATGATAAATATCTTGCAATTATAGAAGAATTTAAAAATAAAACTAATTATGACATATGCATAGAATTAGGATTGCAAACTGTAAATTATCATTCTTTGGCAAAAATCAACCGAGGTCATACATTGGCAGAATTTATTGATGCCACCTTGAGAATAAAACAATTTGGCTTTGAAATTGCAGTACATCTTATATTAAATTTGCCCTGGGATACTATAACAGACGTTATTGAAAATGCAAAAGTTATGAGTGCTATGAACATTACTTATGTAAAAATGCATGCTTTATATATCGTAAAAGATACTTTGATGGCACAGCAATATTTAGATGAGCAAATAGAATTAATAACGGTAGAAGAATATAAAGAGCGTGTAATAACATTTTTAAGATACCTACACCCAAATATAGTAATTCAGCGTGTTATAGGACGAGTGCCAGACGAATATGCTGTATTTGCAAACTGGGGAGTAAGCTGGTGGAAAATACATGATGAAATTATTGATACTATGAAACAAAATAATTTTGTACAAGGCGATTTATGTAACTATTTAAATGGAAAAGCTGTAAAAAAATTCGTCTAAAAAAGAATATTAGCATAACTTTTTTTATATTAATTAAATAAAAGGGAAATATTTTAAAATTCATATAAGAAAGGTGTGGCCAATATGATTGAACATAAATTTAGAGAAATGAATTACAATAACAGTAGAAAGAAAGTTAAAAAAACACAACAGCCCATGATAAATCAACAGTATATTTACTATCCCCCGAAAAAGGAACCAAAACCTTTAGAAAGAAAAACAACGTATTTAACAAGTAGACCTATAGAACCCCGAAAAAGACGCAGAACGAAATATGAAGCTGACATAAAATTTTTTGGAGCTATTGTAATAATAATTGCGTCGTTAATGTTTTTCTCCAGGTGTTCAAGCGGAGGCGGGGACGAAGAAGTAAGTATGATAGACACACATAATCCACCACCGCAAATTTGTCAAGTATCGACACAAACTTATTAACAAAGGAGAAAAAATTGAACCTGCCTAAACAATTTAAAGAAAATATTAAGAATTTATTAAAAGAAGAATATGACGAGTATATAAATTCATTTTCAAAACCACATTATACGGGTATTAGAATAAATACTTCAAAAATTAGTAATGATGAGTGGGAAAGTATTAATCCGTTCAATGATTTGAGACAAGTGCCATGGTGCACTGAAGGCAGATATTACTTTGGGGATAGACCAGCAAAGCATCCCTATTATTTTGCTGGTCTATATTATATACAAGAACCCAGTGCTATGTCGGCTGCTGAATTTATACCCATAAATAAGACGGATAAAGTACTAGATTTATGTGCTGCACCAGGAGGGAAAAGTACTCAAATTGGGGTCAAGCTAGGTGAAACAGGTCTATTAGTATCAAATGATATAAGTACTTCACGTGCGAATATATTAGTTAATAATATAGAAAGATTTGGACTGAAAAATGCTATGATAGTAAGTGAAAATCCTGCCAAATTAGCAAAAGCATGGCCGTCGTATTTTGATAAAATTATAATAGATGCACCATGCTCTGGCGAAGGGATGTTTAGAAAAGACGAAAATGCTATAAAAAACTGGGAAAAATATAAAGAAGGATATTTTTGTGAGGTGCAGTTAGAAATATTAAATAGTGCGGCACAAATGTTGAATATAGGAGGTATGATATTATATTCAACTTGTACTTTTTCGACCACTGAAAATGAACTGCTAATAGAAGAGTTTTTACGTATGCATCCAGAGTTTGATGTATTTCCGCTAACGGCTGAAAACGGCTTACAAAATTCAACGGTGGAGTGTAATGATAAAAGGTTGAATGGTACAATAAGATTGTGGCCGCATAAGATAGATGGGGAAGGGCACTTTATATGTTTATTATTAAAAGAAAATGGGGATAATATAAAAAGTAGTTTATTAAACTGTAATAAACAAATTAAAGATTATATATTAATAAATAATTTTATTAACGAAAATACTACTATAAAAACTAATCAATATATATTAGAAAACAGTAACAAATATTATATAGTATCAAATCATATGCCAACTCAGCATAAATTGCATATATTAAGAAGTGGATTATATATAGGACAAGTAAAGCATAATAATTTTGAGCCTTCACATGCATTATGTATGGCATATCCAAAGGATAGCTTTAAAAATTCAATAGAACTAGACATGAAAGATGCGATAAAATATTTAAAAGGTGAGACATTGATTATTGACGTAACTGACGGGTACCATGTCGTTTGTATAGAAGGGTATAACCTAGGGTGGATTAAGGCGAAAAACGGTAAGCTTAAGAATAAGTATCCGGTAAATTTAAGAATGATTGGGTGAAGACATGAGATTAGATAGATATTTAAGCCATGTGGGATGTGGAACACGTACCGAGGTGCAAAAATTGGTTAAGCAAAAAAGGGTAAGCGTAGACAATGTAATAGTTACTACTCCTAATATGCATATTAATAATCAAGTTGTTAAATTAGACAATTATGAAGTAATATATAAAGAATATTACTATTTTATATTAAATAAGCCACAAGGAGTAATAACAGCAACAGAAGATAGTCAACATAAGACAGTACTAGATTTATTAAACATAGCTGACCAAAATAAGAAAGTTGCACCTATAGGAAGATTGGACAAAGACACAGAAGGATTGTTGATATTAACTAACGATGGAAAATTATCACATAATTTAACATCTCCAGCAAAGCATGTTAACAAAATCTATTATGCAAAAATACAAGGTAACCTAGATAAGGATGCTGTGGAAAAATTTAGCTTAGGCATACAGCTGAATGATGGAACTAAGTATAAGAGTGCTAAACTTGAAGTAATATCTAATGATGAAATATATGTAACAATTAATGAAGGAAAGTTTCATCAAGTTAAGAAGATGGTAAAAGCAGTGGGAGCTGAGGTAATATTTTTAAAAAGAGTAAAGATGGGTAATTTAGATTTACCGGAAGATTTGCTTTGTGGTGAGTATAGAGAATTAACAGAAGATGAACTAGACAAATTGCGATAACAATTGTTGCGAAAGGAAGAAATAATGAAATTTGAAGCAGTTATTTTTGATTTAGACGGGACTTTGGTAGATTCGATGTGGGTATGGGCAACGCTAGATGATGAGTTTTTGGAAAAGTTTGGGTATGTTATGCCGAAGGAACTGGGCCCTTTACTAGAAGGGCTGGGATTTACAGAAACAGCACAAATGTTTAAAGATTATTTTAACTTGCCACTTAGCATAGAAGAGATAAAGAAAATATGGAATGAGATGGCGGCTAAGATGTATGCTATGCGAGTTGATTTAAAAGTAGGAGTTGTAGAATTTTTAGAGTATTTACAACGGAATAAAATTGAAATGGGAATTGCCACAAGTAATAGCATAGAGTTAACGCAATTAGTATTAGAAAAACACAATATAGCACATTTTTTTAAAAGCATCGTAACATCTTGTGATGTAGAACAAGGCAAACCCCATCCGTTTGTATACATTGAAGTGGCAAAAAGACTGGGCGTGGAGCCTGAAAAATGTCTGGTATTTGAAGACATTCCAAATGGCATAATTGGTGCAAAAAGTGCAAATATGACAGTATGGGGGATAGAAGATATGCAACCTGATGAGGTCAAGATAAAAGCTAAAAAACTTGCGGATAGATGGGTGCAAAATTATCATGAAGTTATAGAAAGTTTGTAGAGGATAAAGGATGTTTTTACCGATAGATAAAAAAGATTTAGATGAAAGAAATATAAAAGACGTAGATTTTGTTATAGTAACAGGAGATGCATATATTGATAGTCCATCGTTTGGTACAGCAATTATAGGCAGAGTGCTAGAGAGATATGGGTATACCGTTGCTATACTGGCACAACCAGCTTTTGCAGACTGCACAGATTTTAAACGCTTTGGCAAACCTAGACTTGCGTTTTTGGTAGGCTCAGGTAATATAGATTCTATGGTGAATAATTATAGCGTAAATAAGAAGAAGCGGAAAAAAGATGTATATTCAGAAGGTGGCAAGGCTGGTAAAAGGCCTGATAGAGCAGTAACTGTATATTCAAAATTAGCAAGAATGGCGTATAAAGATGTGCCTATTATAATAGGTGGGATAGAAGCGAGTCTTAGAAGATTTGCTCATTACGATTATTGGGATAATAAAGTCAGAAAGTCTATATTAATAGAAGCTCAAGCGGATATGATACTATATGGTATGAGTGAAAAATCCGTGATAGAACTTGCTGAAGCATTAGAGAGTGGAATTGATATTTCAGATATAACGTATATAAAAGGAAGCGTATTTAAAACAAAAAATATAGATGTAGTGTATGATGGAGCATTTTTGCCAACATATAAAGAAGTGTCACAAGATAAAGTTATGTTTGCTAAAAGTTTTGTGTTAAAAGAAAAGCACACAGACCCGTTTACAGCAAAACCATTGATTGAAAGTTATGATAATGGTGTGCATGTTGTTCAAAATCCGCCTGCTATGCCGTTAACCACTGCGGAACTTGATGATATATATGAATTAGAATTTGAAAATATGGCACATCCTATATATAAAGAAGAAGTGCCTGCAACTAGAGAAGTTTTGTTTAGTGTAACCAGTAACAGAGGGTGTTTTGGAAGTTGTAGTTTTTGTGCGCTAACCTTTCATCAAGGTAGAATTGTACAGGCTAGAAGTGAAGAGTCTATAATAAAAGAAGCAGTTAAGATGACTCAGCATAAAGATTTTAAAGGATATATTCATGATGTAGGCGGGCCTAGTGCCAATTTTAATCAACCTCAGTGTGCAAAAGCTGTGACTAAAGGGGTATGCATAAATAAAAAATGTTTATACCCAAATCCGTGCAAAAACTTAGATATTGACCATGGCTTATATATTAACACATTACGAAAACTTAGGAATATAGATGGGGTAAAAAAAGTCTTTATCCGTTCAGGTATTAGGTATGACTATTTACTAGCAGATAAAAACAGTAAAAATATTATAAAAGAGATAGCTACACATCATGTAAGTGGTCAACTTAGAGTGGCTCCAGAACATATATCAAATAATACTCTTAAGTATATGGGTAAACCCAGCAAAGAAGTGTATGAACGGTTTATAAAGCTATTTAATGAGCAGTCAAAACAGGCTAATAAAAAGCAATATGTAGTGCCGTATTTTATGAGCTCACACCCTGGTACTACTTTAGAAGATGCAGTGGAACTGGCACTCTATTTGAAAAAGATGCACTATATACCAGAGCAAGTGCAAGACTTCTATC
>MDJN01000181.1 GCA_001995005.1 Candidatus Parepulonipiscium sp. PG-Nun2H_MBin03
TTTGTTATAATTTCATATTTTGGATAAAGTACGTCAAGGGATAATTCAGTTTTATTAAGCAGAGGTATTTTTTCTCCCTCATCAACCGAATTTTGGAACTTTTTAAACTGCTTAGTATCTTCAATTATCTTATCAATTTCTTGTTTAGATAAACTTGCTTTAATACTTGCTAATTTCTGAGATACTTGGTTATCCATTTGTTTATCCAAATCTTTTACTGGGTACAATTTTATCTTACTAGCATGCAAATTATTTAGTAGATATTGTTTAATTAATCCTTCAAACAATCCAGATGTTGACTGCTTCTTAATCATATTTAATTCATCTTCATATTTTAATTGGTCAATTGGATTTTCATCATATATCCAATTTTTCATAGCACTTATAAAATAATTTAGCCCTTTTGAATATCCTCGTACTTCCCCTTCTCTTATCGAAAATTCCTTAACTTGTATAGCACCTGCTATAAGGTCTTTATCAATTCCTTTTTCCGCAAGTTCTGTTAAGACTTCTTGCATTATTTGATAAAATCTCTCCTCTTTCTCACTAGATGCATTTTTTGCAACTATGCTAAATATTGGTTGCTTTAAATGTGTCTGAAATACGCCAAAAACGTCTTCTGCAATATTTTCTTTCAACAAAGCCTTTCTAAGCGGGGCAGCAGGAGTATCAAGTAACATATACTCTAGTATACTCATAGCCAGAGTAAAAAATTTATCTGTAGTTTGACCCATAGCTATATTATAAGATAAATATACTTGATTTGCTTTTTCTTCTGTAACTGAATACGCATATTCTTTAGTAATAATCTTATCAAAAGGCTGTTGAAATTTAATCGTTGAATCAACATCTTTATACTCAAATTTCCTTAAATAATCTTTATCTATAAAATCTAATATATTTTCTATGTCCATCTTGCCATATAAACATATATAGCTATTTGAAGGGTGGTAATACTGCTTATGGTAATTTATAAAATCTTCATATGTTAGCTCAACAATTTTCTCTGGTGCCCCACCTGATTCATACCCATACGTAGTGTCTGGAAATAAAGATTCCTTAATTTTTCTAAATATAACCTCCTCCGGAGACGAGAAAGCTCCTTTCATCTCATTATATACTACACCTTTATAAACCAATGGGTCATTTTCATCTTCTAGCTCATAACGCGACCCTTCTTGCATCAATATATATGGAGATTTATAAATATTTGGGAAAAACACTGCGTCCAAATACACTTCCATCAGATTGGAAAAATCTTTATCATTTTGGCTAGACACCGGATAAAGAGTCTTGTCTGGATACGTCATAGCGTTTAAATACGTATTAAGCGACCCTTTAGCCAACTCTACAAATGGGTCTTTCATATTAAATTTTTCTGACCCACAAAGCACAGAGTGTTCTAGTATATGTGGTACCCCTGTGCTATCTGTGATTGGTGTTCTAAAGCCTATACCAAACGTTTTATGAGGGTCGTCATTTTTGATATATAATATTTTCGCCTTAGTCTTATTATGTTCATATTGTATTGCCGTAGCGTCTATTTCCTCTATATAAACACTTGATATTTGTGAATAATTTTTCATATTTTTCTCCTTAATATTTTATAATATATAGAAAAATACGGGGCTAAGCCCCATAGTATCTATTTATTTTCAAATTTTTCTTTGCATTCCCAGGAACAAAAGTAATATTCCTCATCACCTATAACACTTCTATAAACATCTGTTTTATCTACCATTTTGTCGCAACAACATACTTTCACTTGCTCTGTTGCTTTTGATTGAACTTCATCTTTTTGTATAATTTTAACTTCACCATTAACTATTGCTACTCCTTGTATATTTGGGTCGTCGCTATGTTCTCTTAATATTTTTCTAATCCGAAACATTCCAATTATGCTATTAATAATGCTTACTAAAAAAAGTAAAAATATGAATTGTAGAAAAATGCTTGCCATTTCAACTCTCCTTTTCATAATTGTTTTATAAATAGTATACCCTAAAATTATGAATTTAATTTGAATATTTACACAAAACTTATTATACTATATTTTATTTTTATATTTATTTGTCTGTTAAATCTCAATATTTGTTGGTTGCAATCCCAATGCTCTCTTTTAAACTTATTTTAAATTTACAAAGCAATAATTCAAAAAACATCTTCCTTTTTTTACCTTAATCTTAATTTTAATATTAGAGCATTAATTAGTACTTTTGGTAATAATAATAATATATGTACCACAATTTATTATAGTTAAATAGTCGATTTGTTGATTTTGAAAGGAGAAAAGGTATGGAAAAGATTGATTTAAATGAAGTACGTCATACGGCTGAGGATTTGTACAGAAATGGAGATTTTTATTGTTCAGAAGCAGTTGTCAAAACTATTAAAGATGCTTTTAATGTTGATATTTCTGATGATGTTATCGCCATGGCATCTGGTTTTCCTGTAGGTATGGGCGGTTCTGGGTGCACATGTGGAGCAGTATCTGGTGGAATAATGGCACTGGGTATGTTCTTCGGACGTAGCACTGCAAAAGACCCTAAAGTAGGGACAGCCATGCAACTTACAAAAGAGTTACATGATAGTTTTAAGGTGGATAATAAATCCCTATGTTGTAGGATGTTAACCAGAGGAATGGAGCTTGGCAGCGATGAGCATATGAGCCAATGCATTCGTTTTACAGGAGATGTGGCGTATAATTGTGCAAAGATTGTGGCACGTGAACTTAATATAGATTATGTAGGTTAAATATAAAAATAGTGAGCAAAAACTCACTACTTTCTACATTCTCATTCTCAAACTTTGCATTAAAAATCCATATAAATTGTTAATAGTCGTCAGAGACTTCAAGTTGTTTGAGCGAGTTTTATTTACCGAAAACTGAAATGCGTCATTATTGTTATAATAAATCTCTAGCATATCTACATTATTTTCTTGCTTAAACTTAACTCTCTCTATATTTCTGTTAAAATATACATTAACCCTAGGAGAATCAGTTTTCATCTCAGCTATTTCTATTGTATTACTCGTAACAAATATTGTAACTAATTTATTAATTACAAAGGTCTGTGCACTAGTGTTAGGTTTGTACTTCATTAATTTTTCATTACCCGCTTCAGTGTCATTTTGTATAGTATATGATTTCATAAAAAACCCTCCTATCTTATAGATAAAATATAATTTATCTTATTATTTTATCATATTTTGTAATATTAGTCAAAGATATTTTAAGTACTTGCCTCGTTTTTTAAATATATCTTTACATAAGATTACTTTATCGCAAAAAAACTCTGAGATAATTTTACACATATAAGTTAATGTCATGTAATATTCCAAAAAATGTTGATTAAACCTTAAATATGTTATAAAATGAAATAAACTAAAATACATTTCTTAAGGAGCAGCTTAAAATGAAATTTAAAAAACTTGCCGTTATATTAACCACGACTTCTTTGTTTACTATAAATATTTTCGCACAAACCTATGTAGATGTACCTAGTACCCACTGGGCATATAATGCTGTTTTATATATGCAAGAGCATGGATACATGGCAGGTACAAGCGATGGACAATTTTTACCTAACCAAACTATAAATTATTTTGAAATGTGCGAGATTTTAGCAAAAATGACAGGTTACTTAGACGAAAATATACACAATGACCTGTCAGACGAATTGAACCAACAAATTCAAGAAAATTACGCATTGCAATTACCTATAATAGAAGAATATCAAAATCAAACTCAAAGCTGGAGCATTATTGCCAATGAGGAAATAGCTTATTTATTAGGTAAAGGATATTTACATAAAGATGAGCTAGCAAATTTTGTAGTTGACAACACACGTGCCATAGTCAAAAAAGAGGATTTAGCCGTAATACTAGTTAGGATAATAGGACAAGAAAGCAATGCACAGTCTATATATCAAGCTGGTGCATTTACAGATGAGATTAATATCGAACCGTACAAACGCCCTCATGTTACATATCTTAAAAATCTAGGTGTAATACAGGGCGGTGGCAACGGAGAATTTGGAGCTGGTAGCGAGGTGACTCGTGCTGTAATAGCAAAAATGACTGCTGACGTTATGGGTATTCTTGAGATTGAAAAATCTACAGAAGAACAGTCTGGCACAACTGTTACCCTTAATAGAATAATCAAAAAAAATAACGACGAATCTTACCTTCTAGTAGAATTTGAAAATGGAAAAACCACGTTTTATACCATAAAACATGATACTATTATAACAACTCCTGAAGGCATTGCTACCGATATCTCATATCTAGCCGAAGGATATACTGCTAAAATCACGGTAGATGACACGGATACTATTGAATATGTAACTCATATACAAGTAATCTCTGAAGAGAAAAAACCTGATGATTTTGTACTAGATTATGGCACAGATGAAACTACTCCTGATGTAGAAATTACTGGACAAGTACAGATGATAGCAATAAAATATCCTCCTGAGGTTACTATTGTATCTGATAATGTATCTTATACATTTGTTATCAACCAAAATAGTATATTATATGATGATGTGGTAGATACAGATATAAGCTATACCGATTTAAAACTATATAGCCAAGTAAGTATTAAAGCTACAAATAATGAGTTGACAGAACTAGTCGTAGATAGATACGCTAATTCATTAAAATATAAGGGAACTATACAGTCTATAGAAAATGAAGGCAGTAATATTCAAGTATTAATCGAATATGATGTACTAACCAATACCACAATGTTTTTAAAAGACATTAAATTATCTACCGATACCGCAGTGGTACAAGATGGCAAACCTACATTTAAGAGCATATTAACAGAAGGTATGGATATTATTATAACTTATGATGCTTATGATGCTATAATACCACGTGAAATCCTTATATTAGAATAGAAGAAAACTTCATTCAGTGGGGGTTCTAACCCCGCCACTGAATGTTAGTTGCCTTAATCTGAAAAGATTACTTGCTCTTTATCTCACCA
>MDJN01000182.1 GCA_001995005.1 Candidatus Parepulonipiscium sp. PG-Nun2H_MBin03
TTATTATACAGATGTACAAATTAGAAAGTAGGAAAATAAGTTATGCAAACTGCGGACTTTAATTTTGACTTGCCTCAAAATTTAATAGCCCAAACTCCGTTAAAACATAGAGATAATTCACGTCTGATGATAATTAATAGAGAAACAGGGAAAATTGAACATAAACATTTTTATAATATATTAGAATACTTAAATGAAGGAGATTGCTTAGTTTTAAACAACACCAAAGTTATGCCGGCAAGATTATTTGGCGTAAAAAAATCAGGTGGAAAAGTAGAAATACTACTATTAAAAAGAATTGGAGATACTTTTGAAATATTAGTTAAACCCGGGAAAAGAGCAAAAATAGGGGACACTTTAATATTTGGGGAAGGAAAATTAGAATGTAAAGTCATTGATATTATAGAAGATGGCAAAAGAATTGTAAAATTTAACTATGAAGGCGTTTGGGAAAATATATTAGATGAACTAGGAACTATGCCTTTACCGCCTTATATAACTGAAAAGCTTGAAAATAAAAATAGGTATCAAACAGTTTATGCAACTCAGAATGGAAGTGCAGCAGCTCCTACAGCAGGGCTGCACTTTACAGAAGAGTTGCTTGAAAAAGTTGCTCAAAAAGGTGTAAAGATAGCATATGTAACATTGCATGTTGGATTAGGCACGTTTAGACCAGTAAAGGTGGACGATGTATTACAGCATAAAATGCATTCGGAATACTATGAAGTAGACAAAGTTAATGCAGATATAATAAATAATATAAAATTAAGTGGTGGAAAAATAATAGCTGTAGGTACAACTAGCACTAGAGTGCTTGAGAGCATTGCTAGTGATAATGGGTTAATACGAGCTAGCAGTGGATTTACAGATATTTTTATATATCCAGGCTATAAATTTAAAGTAATAGATAATTTAATAACTAATTTCCATTTACCAGAGTCTACATTAATCATGTTAGTTAGTGCGTTGGTTAATAAAGATAAAATATTAGAAGCATATAATATAGCTGTAGCTGAAAAATATAGATTTTTTAGCTTTGGAGATGCTATGTTTATCGGGTAATACCTTGACATAATAGAAAAAATATATTATTAATTAAAAAGACAATATATAAACCTAAATATATAAACCTATAAGGAGCAATTATGTTAAAAAAAGAATATAAAGACGCATGGACTACTTATAATGAAGAAGATAAAAAGGCATTATTTGATTACGCTGAAAGATATAGGAAATTTATTTCAGATAACAAGACTGAAAGAGAATGTGTAGAAACTTTAGTAAAAGAAGCAGAGCAACATGGATACAAGAATTTAGATGAATGTATCAAAAATAATGCTCAGCTAAAAACTGGGGATAAAGTTTATGCGAATTATGGTAATAAAACTTTAATATTATATTGCATTGGCAAAAACGATATATTAGATGGAATGAATTTATTAGGTGCACATCTAGACTCACCACGATTAGATTTAAAACCTAATCCATTATATGAAGATACCAATTTAGCTATGTTAAAGACGCATTATTATGGAGGGGTTAAGAAATATCAATGGGTTAGCTTACCTCTTGCAATGCATGGAGTAATTGCTAAAAAAGATGGAACAGTTATAAAGGTGGTAATAGGTGAGAGTGAAGATGACCCTGTGTTTGGTATATCTGATTTACTAATTCATTTAGCAAGCGAGCAGATGGAAAAGAAACTAAAAGAAGCGATTAGTGGTGAGGACTTAAATGTATGCTTTGGTACATTGCCTATAGACACAGATGACGAGAAACTAAAAAATAAAGTTAAAGAAAATGTATTACAGATACTAAATACAAAATATGATATAACAGAAGAAGATTTATTTTCATCAGAGATACAGCTAGTTCCGGCAGGAAAAGCCAGAGATTACGGCATAGATAAAAGTATGGTAGCAGGATATGGACAAGATGACAGGGTATGCTCATATGCATCATTTGAAGCTATCTTAGAAGTGGAAAATCCTGATAAAACTACGTGTTGTATATTGGTAGATAAAGAAGAAATAGGAAGTGTTGGTGCTTCTGGTATGAATTCCAATTACTTTGAAAACACTGTTGCAGAATTATTAAATCTATTAGGAAAATACTCAGAGTTAAATGTACGTAGAGTCCTTTCAAAATCTAAGATGCTTTCTTCTGATGTAACTGCAGGAGCAGATCCAAATTTTCCATCAGCACTTGAAAAGAATAATGCTGCATATTTTGGAAAAGGTGTAGTATTAATGAAATACACAGGTTCAAGAGGAAAATCAGGTTCTAATGAGGCAAATGCAGAATATGTAGCACAGCTTAGAAAGATAATGGAAGATAATAATGTTTATTGGCAAACGTGCGAGCTAGGAAAAATAGACTTAGGAGGCGGGGGAACAATTGCTTATATTCTTGCAAAATATGGTATGGATGTAATAGATTGTGGAGTACCCGTACACAGCATGCATGCACCATGGGAAATTACTAGTAAAGTAGATTTATATGAGATGAGAAAAGCCTACGTGGCGTTTTTAAAAGATGCGTAAAGGAGAAAGAGTGTGGAAAATCCAGTTATTAGAATTACAATGGAAGATGAGAGCGTTATACGAGTAGAGTTATATCCTAAGGTTGCACCTATAACGGTTATGAATTTTGTGGATTTAGTAGATAGAAAATTTTATAATGGTTTAACGTTTCATAGAGTAATTAAAGGGTTTATGATACAAGGTGGATGCCCTGAAGGTACTGGAGTAGGTGGTTCTGTAAATAATATTAAAGGTGAGTTTAAATCGAACGGAGTGCAAAATAATATAAAGCATGAACGAGGTGTTTTATCTATGGCACGTTCACAAAATCCAAACTCAGCAAGTTCTCAGTTTTTTATTATGCATGAAGATTCACCGCATTTAAACGGAAATTATGCTGCATTTGGTAAAGTTATTGAAGGAATGGAAGTTGTGGATAAAATAGCTGATGTAAAAACAGGGCCTTCAGATAAACCAGTAGAACCGGTAGTAATTAAAACAATGGAAGAAGAAAAATAAAATTATAGTCTTGCCATTTAAAACAATATATGATATATTTAGAGACGAAAATAAAACACACGTATGTTTACATTTAAAATGGGTGATTATATTAATCGATATAATTTATACATGCGGAGGCAGAACCTAAGGAGGAAAAAATGAGCGTTATTTCAATGAAACAATTATTAGAAGCAGGAGTTCACTTCGGCCACCAAACTAGAAGGTGGAATCCTAAAATGAAGGAATATATATTTACTGAAAGAAATGGTATTTATATAATAGATCTTCAAAAAACAGCTAAAAAAATGGATGATGCATATTATGCAATGAGAGAAATAGCTGAAGATGGTGGGAAAGTGCTTTTTGTAGGTACAAAAAAACAAGCACAAGATTCTGTAAAATCAGAAGCAGAACGTTGTGGAATGTACTATATTAATCACCGATGGTTAGGAGGTATGCTTACAAACTTTCAGACTATTAAAAGTCGTGTAGATAGATTAAAAAGACTAGAAAACATGGAAAAAGACGGCACTTTTGAATTGCTTCCTAAAAAAGAAGTAATTGAGCTGAAAAAAGAAATGGTGAAGCTTGAAAACAACCTAGGCGGGATTAAAGATATGAAAGGTGTACCAGATGCTATCTTTATTGTAGATCCACGCAAAGAGAGAATAGCTATTCAAGAAGCACATATACTAGGAATTCCTATTTTTTCAATAGTAGATACAAACTGTGATCCTGACGAAGTAGACTACGTTATTCCAGGAAATGATGATGCTATTCGTGCAGTAAAACTTATTGCAGGTAAATTGGCAGATGCTATAATTGAAGCAAACCAAGGTGAAATATTTGATACACAAGAAATACAAACTGAAGTTACTGCAGAAGAATTAGTAGAAAATACAGTGGAATAATTTGGAGGAATTTAAGATGGCAATTACAGCTGGAATGGTAAAAGAATTACGTGAAAGAACAGGAGCAGGAATGCTTGATTGCAAAAATGTTCTTAACGAAGTAGATGGAGACATGACTCGTGCAATGGAAGTGCTACGAGAAAAAGGTCTTGCAAAAGCTGCGAAAAAATCAGGCAGAATTGCAGCAGAAGGTTTGGTAAAAGTTATAATATCACCAGATAAGAAAAGTGCAGCGGCTGTAGAGATAAACTCAGAAACAGATTTTGTTGCTAAAAATGAAGTATTTATTAAGTTTGTATCTGAAGTTGCAAATATGGTATTAAATAATGATGTAAAAGACGTAGAAGAATTAAAAAATCTACCATTTGAATCAGATGCTAGTAAAACAGTTTCAGAAGCATTGACTGAAAAAATTGCTGTAATTGGTGAAAACTTAACTATAAGAAGACTTGCTAAACTTAAAACTCAAGGTATTATAGCAGGATATACTCACGGTGGTGGGAAAATTGTATCTATAGTAGAGCTGGACACTGATTCTGATAAAGCAGAAGAAGTTGGAAAAAATGTTGCTATGCAAATAGCAGCGGCAAATCCACAAGTTATTTCAGTCTCTGATGTATCTGAGGAGACAAAAGAAAAAGAAAGAGAAATTCTTATGGTGCAAGCTAAAAATGAGCACCCTGAAAAACCAGATAATGTTATTGAAAAGATGATAAATGGTAGACTAAATAAGCAATTATATAAAGAGCTTTGTTTACTAGAGCAAGACTATGTAAAAGATCCAGCATTAACAGTTGGCAAATATGTTAAACAAGAATTAGGGTCTGATAAAGTTATTAAATCTTTTATTCGTTTTGAAACTGGTGAAGGTATTGAAAAGAAAGAAGAAAACTTTGCCGAAGAAGTAGCAAAACAATTACAAGGTTAAATTAGTAGAGGATAAAAATCCTCTATTTTTTTGTAATGTATATAGAAAGGAAAATATATGCAAAGATATAACAAAGTGCTAGTAAAATTAAGTGGTGAAGCATTAGCTGGTAAAAATGGTGTAGGATTTAATAATGACACCATAGATAAAGTAGTAAAACAGTTAATTAAACTTACAGAAGATAATTTTTTAGTAAGTGTTGTTATTGGCGGAGGCAACTTCTGGAGGGGAAGAACGTCTGGAGATATGGACAGAACTCGTGCAGATCAAATTGGAATGTTAGCTACAGTTATGAATGCCATATATGTAGCTGATAGAGTTAGAGCATTAGGGGCTACTAGTGAAGTTATGACTCCTTTTAAAGTAGGTACAATGACAAAGGTTTTTAGTAAAGAAGATGCTTTAAATAGTTTACAACAAAAGAAGATAGTCTTTTTTGCTGGGGGTACCGGTCATCCGTACTTTTCAACTGATAGTGGTGCTGTACTTAAAGGTTGTGAAATAGAAGCAGACATCTTGTTATTTGCAAAAAATATCGATGGCATATATGATAGTGATCCAAAAATAAATAGACAAGCGATTAAATATGATGAAATTTCATGCAAAGAAATAATAGAAAAAAATTTAAAAGCAGTTGATATGGCAAGTATTGTATTGTGTATGGAAAATAACTTACCAATTATAGTTTTTGATTTAAATGAAGAAAATGGTATAATAAGAGTTGCAAATGGTGAGAATATAGGAACAAAGATTTTTATATAGGAAATCAACTACCCTTCCGGTCTATGGCTGTGTGGATAGTTGACTAAACTAAGTATTAATTTATTAAAGAAAAGGAGGATGTAAGGATATCCCCGAGTATAAAAATGAGAGTATCCTTGCTGAAAAAAGATGAAAGAACAGTTGAAAAGTTTTGAAACCAAGATGGAAAAATCGATTACTTCATTAAAAGAAGATTTTAACACAATTAGAGCAGGCAGAGCTAATCCGCATGTTTTAGATAAATTAAGTGTAGATTATTATGGAACTCAAACACCTATAAGCCAAATAGGAAATATTACTGTACCCGAACCTCGTATATTACAAATTCAACCTTGGGATAGTACCCTGTTAAAAAATATTGAGAAGACTATAAATGAATCAGATTTAGGAATAAATCCGTCAAATGATGGTAAAGTTATTAGATTGATTTTTCCAGAACTTACAGAAGAAAGAAGAAAAGAATTAACTAAAGAGATTAAGAAAAAAGGTGAAAATGCTAAAGTTGCTATAAGAAATATACGACGAGAGGCTATGGATACCTTTAAGAAGATGCAAAAATCTAGTGAAATGACAGAAGATGAATTATCAACTGCGGAAACAAGTACGCAAAAATTAACGGATAAATTTGTTGAAGAAATAGATAAACAAATAGAACAAAAAAGCAAAGACGTATTATCTGTATAGGGGAAAATTATGAAAAAAGATGTACCGACACATGTAGCAATTATAATGGATGGCAATGGAAGATGGGCAAACGCAAAAAAAATGCCTAGAAACGCAGGTCATAAGGTGGGCAGTGAAACATTACAAGATATTGTTGAGTATGCCGAAGAGTTGGGTATTAGCTATATAACGGTATACGCATTTTCAACAGAAAATTGGAGTAGACCAAAAGAAGAAGTCGACGGGATAATGAAATTATTAGATAATTATCTGAGTAGTGCAATTAAAAAAGCGTCTTATAAAAGCATTAGAGCCAAAGTGATTGGTAGAAAAGATGAATTATCACCTAAATTAGTAGAAAAAATAGAAAAGCTAGAACATTTAACTAGAGATAAAAAAGGTATTTGCGTCATATTTGCTATAAACTATGGGGGACGAGATGAAATAGTAAGAGCAATTGCAAAGATGGCTACTGATTTAGAAAAAGATACTCTGAAAATACAGGATATATCTGAAGATATGGTAACTAAGTATTTAGATACTGCAGATATACCTGACCCTGATTTTTTAATTAGAACTAGTGGCGAGTTAAGAACTAGCAATTTTTTGCCGTGGCAATTAGCGTACAGTGAATTTTACTTTACAAATAAGATGTGGCCAGATTTTTCTAGATCAGATTTTGATTTAGCCATTAACGAATATACAAATAGAAAAAGAAGATTTGGTAAAAGTGAATAAGGAGCGTGAAAATGCTAGTTAGAATATTAACTGGGCTTGTTGGAGCTCCAGTTGTTCTATTTATTTTAATAAGTGGCACGACTGCTATGCAAATTATAGGGACTGCGGTAGGAATTATTGCCATGATGGAGTATTTTAAGGCAGTATCTACGACTTATAAGCCTATGCAAATTTTAGGAATTGGTGCAATAGCAGTATATTTTATATTTTATAGATTTATTATAGACTACTATCATATATATATATCAATTCTATTAATATTAACATTGACGATTAATGTAATAAAGTATCCCAAATATACCTTAAATGATATAACTATAACTTTTTTTGGAGTTATATATGTAGGATTATTGTTAGGACTTATTATATCTATAAGAGAAATGATAAGTGGATTATTCTGGGTGGTTTTGATATTTGTATGTGCATGGGGGAGTGATACTTGTGCATATTTTATAGGAAAGTTTTTTGGTGCAAAAAAGTTAACTCCTATTTTAAGTCCTAAAAAAACTATTGCAGGAGCTATTGGAGGCATTATAGGAGCTAGTATTATGGTGTGGATATATTGTTATATTATGATACACTTAGAGCAAATTGTGCTATCCACTAGTCAAATTATTGTTCTGGTTATTGTAGGGGGGATTTGTGCTTTGCTATCTCAGATTGGCGATTTAGCCGCTTCTAGTATAAAACGTGCTGTTAATGTAAAAGATTATGGGAGGATGTTTCCAGGCCATGGCGGAGTATTAGATAGAATAGATAGTGTGCTTTTAATAACGCCCCTTGTTTATATAGTTGCGTATATATTTACTAACTAATTGGAAGGGCAGGAATTATGAAAAAAATTGCCATATTAGGTTCTACAGGTTCAATAGGAACTCAGTCTTTAGATGTTATTAGGAATACACCAAATATTAAGGTAGTAGCACTTACCACTAATACACAAATAGAATTGTTAGAGCAACAAATAAATGAATTTAAACCTGATATAGTTGCTGTAATGAATAAACAAAAAGCAAAGTTACTAGAGCAAAAGCTAAGAGGAAGCACTACTAAAGTTTACGGTGGAATGGATGGGATTATTTATGCGGCAGCAAATACGGGAGCTGATATGGTTATAACAGCTGTAGTAGGAACGGTTGGATTATTACCCACTATAGAAGCTATAAATAACAAAATTGATATTGCACTTGCTAATAAAGAAACTTTAGTAACTGCGGGTGAGATAGTAATAGAATTGGCAAATAAAAATAATGTTCAAATTATACCTGTAGACAGTGAGCATTCAGCAATTTTTCAATGCTTAAAAGCGGGCAAAAAAAATGAAGTAAGCAAACTGATTTTAACAGCATCAGGTGGACCTTTTAGAGACTTAGATAAAACAGCATTAGAAAAAGTTACAGTTAAAGATGCACTAAAGCATCCTAATTGGAATATGGGTGCGAAGATTAGTATAGATAGTTCAACTCTTATGAATAAAGGCCTTGAAGTGATTGAAGCAAAATATTTATTTGATACAAATAATATAGATGTTGTAATTCATAAAGAAAGTATTGTGCATTCTATGGTAGAGTTTAATGATACTTCGGTAATAGCACAATTGGGAATGCCAGATATGCGTGCAGCAATTAGTTATGCTCTAAATTATCCTATGCGACCAAAAAACGAATTTATCCCTAAAATAGATTGGACAAAAAAACTGAACTTAACTTTTGATAAGCCTAATACAGAATTATTTCCTTGTTTAAACCTTGCATATTATGCTATGCAACAAGCAGGTACAATGCCTACAGTTCTTAACGCAGCTAATGAAGTTGCAGTAGACTTATTTATGAAAAATAAAATAAAATTTATGGATATTGGACATATTATACATAATGTCTTAGATAGACACATATGTATATTTAAACCAAGCCTTGAAGAAATTTTAGAAACAGATATGTGGGCTAGGAAATGTTGTGAAGAAGAGGTGATGTTGTGACATATGCTTTGATTTTTATAATCATTTTTGCAACAATTGTAGTAGTTCATGAATGGGGTCATTTTATTGTAGCTAAAAAAAATGGAGTAGCCGTTAATGAATTTGCAATTGGTATGGGTCCAAAAATTTGGAGTACAAAAAAGGAAGAAACTCTGTATACAATACGATTGTTGCCGATAGGCGGATATTGTGCAATGGAGGGAGAAAACGAGGAGTCGTGTAGTTCTAAAGCTCTAACGAGTAAGACTCCGTTACAACGAATAGCAATATTTGCAGCAGGTGCTTTAATGAATGTATTATTAACTTGGATTTTAATGACACTATTTTTAGGTTATAGTGGGTATAGATCTAATGTGATAGATAAAATTGTGCCTGATTCTCCAATAGAAAAAGCTGGGGTAGTTGCTGATGAAATAATCGTAGCTATTGATGATGTAAAAGTGAAAACTCAACAACAGATAAGCGAAGCTGTATCTACAAATAAGGAAGTATATAAATTAACAATACAAGCGACGGATGGTACAATACGTAATTTAGAAATCACTCCACAAGTAAATGAAGATGGGAGTAAATTGTTAGGCTTTTATTCAAAAATGGGACATTATAATGCATTTGAAGTGATTTGGCAAGGATTAAAAGAAACAATAGTTTTACTTAAAGAAGTAGTAAAAGGTTTTGTGATGCTAATAACAGGGAATGTATCAATAGATGAACTGGCAGGTATTGTTGGTGTTGCACAAATTACTACAGAAGTATGGGACGTTTCGGTGCAAGAGAGTATTATGACGGCTATTATGAATATGGTTAGAATAGCAGCATTATTATCCGCAAATTTAGCGGTATTAAATTTACTGCCTTTTCCAGCTCTTGATGGTGGAAGAATATTTTTTACTCTTATAGAATTAGTAAGAGGAAAACCGTTAAGTCAGCAAAAAGAAGCAGCTATTCACTTTATGGGCTTTGTTTTATTAATGGTATTAATGGTTGTAGTTTTATATAATGATATAATGAGGTTAGTTGCATGAGAAAACTTACACGGTTAGTAAAAGTGAAAGATGTAGTTATAGGAGGAGGCAACCCTATAACGATACAATCAATGTGTAACACAAAAACTGATGATGTATCAAAAACTATAGAGCAGATTTTAAGTTTAGAAGAAGCGGGATGTGAAATAATTAGACTTGCTGTACCAGATATTTATGCGGCTAAGGCGTTGAGTGAAATTATACCTAAAGTTAATATTCCAGTAGTTGCAGATATTCATTTTGATTATAGATTAGCTTTGATGGCTATAGAAAATGGTGTTCATAAGCTAAGAATAAATCCTGGTAATATTGGAAACAAGCAAAATGTTGCAGAAGTAGTTAAAAAAGCCCTTGAATACACAATACCTATTAGAATAGGGGTAAATTCAGGTTCAATAGAAAAAGATTTATTAGCTAAATATGGGGTTTGTGCTAAATCTATGGTTTTAAGTGCAAAAAAACATATAGATATATTAGAAGATTTAGGATTTTATGATATATGTGTATCATTAAAAGCTTCTAATGTACCGCTTAGTATTGAGGCATATACTCTATTTGCACAACAATATGATTATCCGTTGCATGTAGGTATTACTGAAGCTGGAACATTTTATAAAGGTACAATAAAATCTTCTGTAGGCATTGGGGCTATACTTTCTAGGGGGATAGGAGATACAATAAGAGTATCGTTATCTGACGACCCTGTTAAAGAGGTAGAATGCTCTAAATATATCTTACAGTCATTAGGCCTTAGAAATTTTGGAGTAGAAATTATTTCGTGCCCTACTTGCGGTAGAACCAATGTAGACTTAATTCAGCTTGCCACAAAAGTAGAGGAGTACACCAAAGATTTCAAACACAATATTAAAATTGCGGTAATGGGATGCGTGGTGAATGGTCCTGGTGAAGCCCGTGAAGCAGATATTGGCATTGCAGGTGGCAAGAATGAAGGTATTATTTTCAAGAAGGGTAAAGTAGTAAAAAAGGTAGCTGAAGATGAACTTTTTGCGGCTTTTATCAAAGAGTTAAAAGAAATGCTTGATTTTTAGCTTAAAAGGTATTATAATCTAGTTAAAATGTCATTATGGTTGGGAGAAGAGTGGGTATAACGCCCACTCTTTCTATATTAATAAGGC
>MDJN01000183.1 GCA_001995005.1 Candidatus Parepulonipiscium sp. PG-Nun2H_MBin03
TTGATAATGGTTATCAAATAAAAATAGAGTTATATCCTGATGATGCCCCAAATACAGTTAACAATTTTATTGATTTAGCTGAATCAGGGTTTTATGAGTATACTTTTATAAGTCAAGTTATCCCAGGTTTTTACGTTAAAATGGGCGACCCTAGAGGAGACGGATTTGGATACCCAGGATATTATATAGAGAGTGAATGTAAATTTAATAATCATAATAATAGAGTAAGTTTAACTCGTGGAACTTTAGCAATGGCTAGAAGCGAAAGTTTTAATACTGAGGGTTCGCAATTTTTTATTGTAACACAAGATTCAACTCACTTAAATGGTCAATACAGTGCTTTTGCCAGAGTTATTGAAGGCATAGAAGTAATTGATAATTTTGGAACATTAGAGCTAGATAGTGATTATATTCCGAATAATGAAGTGTTTATAACAAATATAGAAATTGAATTAAATGGGTATATCCCAGCAGAAACTATAATTTTTGCTAATGATTAGATTTTATTACCTACATTATTTTTAAAAAATCGGGTATAACTAATAATAATCTTGACAGAACAGTGTATTTTAGATTAGAGTATACACAGTAAAAGAAATGTAGGTGAAGTAATTGAAGATAAATAATTATGGAAATCAAAGTATATCTTCCTTAAAAGGAGCTGATAGAGTTAGATTAAGACCAAGTGTTATATTTGGTTCTGATGGAATTGAGGGTTGTCAGCATTCAATTTTTGAAATACTTTCAAATTCCATTGATGAAGCAAAAGAAGGATATGGTAAATTGATACGAGTCACGTTACATAAAAATCATTCTGTAACTATAGAAGATATGGGACGTGGCATGCCATTAGATTATAACGAAAAAGAAGAGAGATATAATTGGGACTTAATATTTTGTGAACTTTATGCAGGAGGCAAATATAATAATAATTCTGGTGAAAACTATGAGTTTAGTTTAGGGCTTAATGGATTGGGTGCTTGTGCTACTCAATACAGTTCAGAGTATATGGATGTTGAAGTTTATACAGATGGATATTGTTATGAATTGCACTTTGAAAAAGGACATAATATAGGTGGACTTAAAAAATATAAAAAGCAATATGAGAGTTCTGGTACTAAAATAACTTGGAAGCCAGACAAGGAAGTTTTTACAGATATCAACGTAAGTAGTGAATATTTTCATAATATGTTAAAACGGCAAGCTGTAGTAAATGCAAATATAGAATTTTTGTTTATAGATGAAATTAAGGAAGAGACAACTAATTATTTATATCCAGAGGGTATAGCCGGCTATGTTAAAGAAATTGCAAATAACGAAGAATTTACAGATATTATAGTAATAGAAAATGAATGTAAAGGTAAGGATAGTAAAGACAGACCTGAATATAAATTAAAATTTCAAATAGCTATGACTTTTTGTAATGTTAATTCCACACTTGAGTATTATCATAATTCTAGTTATTTAGAATATGGTGGATCACCAGATAAAGCTATAAAAAATTCTTTTGTATTTAGTATAGATCAATACCTTAAGAGTGAAAACTTATATAGTAAAGATGAAAAAAAAATAACTTTTGTAGATATACAAGATAGTTTGATTTTAATCTCCAATTCGTTTTCTACAATTACTAGTTATGAAAATCAAACTAAAAAAGCAATTGCTAACAAATTTATTCAAGATGCTATGCAAGATTGTATTAAAGAATATTTACACGTGTTTTTTATAGAAAATAAAGATGAGGCTAACAAAATTGCCAGACAAGTTTTAATAAATAAGAGAAGTCGGGAAAAAGCTGAAAAGACTAGAATTAATATCAAAAAGCAATTAGGTGGAAGTATAGATATTACTAATCGGATAAAAAAGTTTGTCGATTGCCGTACTAAAGACAAAAGTATAAGAGAGCTTTATATTGTTGAAGGAGATTCGGCGTTAGGTTCTTGTAAATTAGGAAGAAATGCAGAATTTCAAGGTATTATGCCAGTAAGAGGTAAAATACTCAATTGTTTAAAATCGGATTATGATAAAATATTTAAAAGTGATATTATAGTAGATTTATTAAAAGTTTTAGGATGTGGTATAGAGATAGACAGCAAGCATAATAAAGATTTAAATACTTTTAATATTGATAATTTAAGGTGGGATAAAATTATTATCTGTACAGACGCAGATGTGGATGGATTTCAGATACGGACATTAATTTTGACTATGTTATATACGTTAACACCTTCTTTAATAGAAACAGGTAAAGTATTTATAGCCGAAACGCCTTTATATGAAATTACAACTAAAAATAAGACTTATTTTGCTTATTCTGAATATGAAAAAGTGACTATTACTGAAAAACTTAAAATTAAATATACTTTGCAACGCTCAAAAGGTTTAGGGGAAAATGATCCAGACATGATGTGGGAAACTACTATGAATCCACAAACACGTAGACTTATACAAGTATTGCCTGAAAATAAAAAAGATACTAAGAAAAAATTCGACTTATTACTAGGAGATAATCTTCAAGGCAGAAAAGATTTTATAGCAAAGATGGGACATGAGTATTTACAACTTGCAGATATGAGTTAGAGGGGATTAAGAGATGAGACAACAAAATATTTCACAAACATTAGAAACCAACTATATGCCTTATGCTATGAGTGTAATAGTATCAAGAGCATTGCCAGAAATAGACGGATTTAAACCGTCACATAGAAAGCTATTATATACAATGTATAAAATGGGGTTATTAAAGTCATCACGTACTAAGTCCGCAAATATTGTAGGACAAACAATGAAACTTAATCCTCATGGTGATAGTGCTATATATGAGACTATGGTTAGATTAACAAAAGGTTATGACGCTATAAATACGCCGTATATAGATTCAAAAGGGAATTTTGGAAAAGTATATTCAAGAGATATGGCATATGCAGCATCTAGATATACAGAGGCAAAACTGCATGATATATGCGAGACTATTTTTTCGGATATAGAAGAAGATAGTGTAGACTTTATAGATAACTATGATGGTAAGATGAAAGAACCTGTCCTATTACCAACACGTTTTCCGGCAATTTTAGTTAATGCAAATCAGGGTATAGCTGTAGGAATGGCAAGTAATATATGTGGGTTTAATTTAGGGGAAATTTGTGATGCTACAATAGCTTATCTTTCAGATGACAAAAAATTTATGTCGTATATAAAGGCTCCTGATTTTTCGACAGGTGGAGAAATAATTTATAATATCAATGAAATGAAGCATATTTTGAAAACTGGGAAAGGCTCATTTAAAGTTAGAGCTACCTATAAAATTATAAATAACAGTATAGAAATAACTCAAATACCTTATACTACAACTATTGAAACTATTATTGATAAAATAGAAGACTTGATTAAATCTGGAAAAATAAAAGAGATTAATGATGTTAGAGATGAAACTGATCTTAGTGGGCTAAAATTGACTATAGACTTAAAGCGAGGAGTAGACCCAGAGCTTTTAATGCAAAAATTATTTATGCGTACTCCATTAGAAGATTCATTTAGTTGCAATTTTAATATTTTAATAGATGGTAAACCTGCTGTAATGGGAGTTTCTAGTATAATTAAAGAATGGTGTGAGTTTAGAAAAAAATGCATTATAAAAAAATGTAACTTTAATATAGACAAAATGCAAAAAAGACATCATCTATTAGAGGGCTTGCAAGAGATCTTTTTAGATATAGATAAAGCTATTGAAATAATTAGAGGTGCAAAGTCAGACAGTGCCGTTATCCCAACTCTTATAAAGGCTTTTACAATCAGTGAATTACAAGCTGAATTTATTGCTGAGATAAAACTTAGAAATCTTAACGAACAATATTTATTGAAAACTAAAACAGAAATAATAACATTAGAAAAAGAAATAAAAAAATTACAGGGAATTGTAGAGAGTGATTTGAAGTTAAAAGCACTTATAATAAAAGATCTGACTAGCATTAAGAAAAAATATAACTGTGATAGAAAAACACAGATAGTTACTAAAGTAAATACAATAGATCTAACAGAGCATCATTTAATTACTGATTACAAACTAAAAATATTTTTGACCAAAGGGCAATATTTTAAAAAAGTTTCTCTGGTATCTTTGCGTAGTAGCGGTGAGCAACGTTTAAAGGAAAATGATGAAATAATTTATGAGATGGAAACTAATAATAAAATAGACATACTATTTTTTAGTAATAAAGCACGTGTATATAAAATGAAACTATATGATATAGAAGACTCCAAGGTTAGTCAGCTAGGGACATATCTTCCTAATATTTTAGGACTTGAAGAAGATGAAAAAATTATTTATACCTATCCAACTGCAGATTATACGGAACATATATTTGTAGGATTTGAAAATGGATATGTAGCCAAAATTCCCTTACAACTATATGTTACTAAAACAAATAGAAAAAAACTTGTCAATGCTTTTTACTCAAAATCAACGTGTGTAGGAATGGTAGTGTTAAAAGAAGACGAAACTCTAGCTGTACAACGTAGTGATGATAAGTGTGCATATATTAAAGCCCAGCGTATAGAACCCGTACAAAAAAGAGATGCCCAAGGTAAAAAAGTATTAGCTATTACTAAAAAAACTTACATGGATAAAATATTTGTTAAAAATGGAGATGATGAAGATGGAAGCATTAATAGCTAGAATAAATGAATTAGCAAGAAAGAAAAAGGCCGAAGGGCTTAGTATAGAAGAAGTGGAAGAACAACAAAGGTTACGACAAGAATATTTAGCAATATTTAGAGGGAATTTTAAACGTCAGTTAGAAAATACTAAAATTCAGACACCAGACGGTAAATTGCATCCATTAAAATATATGCCAGTATCACCAGAGTAGTAAAATAATTCAAGAGTATAAAAAAATGATTAACATTAATTTTTCACTAATTTATATAAGGTGCATATAATAAAAGTAACCAAATTTATAGAGGTGAAATTATGTACAATAGCGTTATAATAGTGAATAGTGAAAGTTTAGGACGTGGCGACGATGGAGTTGGAAGCGGACTTTTAGGCGTTTTACTTAGAAAGATAGTAGCCTCACCTACTAAACCAGATGTAATTGTATTTTATAATTCTGGAGTTAAATTACTTACAAGAGGTTCAAGATTTATAGATATTTTAGGTGCATTAGAACAATATGGTGTAGAATTATTGGCATGTGGTACTTGTGTATATAAAGTATGTGGACAAAATTCATTATTGGTGGGAAGAATAAGTAATATGGACGAAATAGGTCAAATATTGCTAGAATCAAATAAAGTATTGACACTTTAAAAAAATGTGATTAGTGATATTGGATTATTACTAATCACTTTTAGTTTATAGTAATTATTTAGAAAAAATAATTGACATTAAACCGATAAATTAGGTATATTATAATATAAAGTATGCGAGGTTAAGTTAAGAATGATCGAGGAGGAATCCGATGCAAAAAATAGAAAATGAAATAATAGAATGCGTAGATAAAAAACAAATAAATTTTTATGTGCCGTTAAAGAAATATACTTCGTTTAACGTAGGAGGAAACGCAAAAATGGTGGTTTCCCCTGCTAATTATGAAGAATTAAAAAACATACTAAATCTATGCAAAAAGTATTCAGAAAGATATTATATATTAGGAAATGGATCAAATATTTTAGCAAGTGACGCAGGATATGATGGAGTCATAATACTAATAAGTGATAATTTTAGTAACATAAAGGTTGAAGACAACCAAATTAGCGTAGGTGCTGGAACAAAACTTAGTAAGATAGCACAAGTTGCAAAAGACCATGAATTATCAGGATTTGAATTTGCATATGGTATACCAGGAACTATGGGTGGAGCCGTGACAATGAATGCAGGTGCTTATGGTGGAGAGATAAAAGATATACTTGAAAAGATAGTCGTACTAACAAAATCTGCACAGATAAAAGAAATTTTAGCAAAAGACCTAGCCTTAGGATATAGAACCAGTGCAATTATTAAAAAAGAATATATTGTACTAGAAGCTACTATAAATTTAAGTAAATCTAATAAACAAGAAATAAATGATAAAATGCAAGATTATATGCAAAGAAGACGAGATAAGCAACCTCTAAACTATCCAAGTGCTGGTAGTACATTTAAAAGACCAGAAGGACATTTCGCAGGTAAGTTAATAGAAGACAGCAATTTAAAAGGATATAGAGTAGGGGATGCGATGGTTTCTGAAAAACATTGTGGGTTTGTGGTTAATGTAGGAAATGCAACGTCTAAAGATATAATGTCAGTGATAGAACATGTGAAAAAAGAGGTTTATAATAAATTTGGAGTAATGTTAGAAGAAGAAGTAAAAATATTAGTTTAAGGTGATTTTATTATGGAATTAATAATAGTAACAGGAATGTCAGGAGCAGGAAAAAGTACTGCTATTAAATGCTTTGAAGATATTGGATACTACTGTATCGATAACCTACCACCGGGATTACTTAATAATTTTATAGAATTAATTAAAGATAAAACACATCAATATCAAAAAGTAGTTTTGGGAATTGATATAAGAGGTGGAGAATCATTTAGTAAATTTTTTGAAACTTTGGATACTTTGCATGAATTTAATAGTACAATATTATTTTTTGAGTGCAATGATACTGAACTAATAAAGCGTTTTAAGGAAACTAGGCGAAATCATCCTCTTGCTAAAGGAACAAGGATACAAGAGGCTATAGAAAAAGAAAGACAAATACTAGAAAAGATAAAACAACGGGCAGGGTATATAGTGGATACAACTCATATTTTGCCAAAAGACACTAAGGAACTGATAATTGACATATTTGAAGAAAACATTGGTTTTAAAGGCTTAGTAATAACTATAGTGGTATTTGGATTTAAGTATGGAATGCCAATTGATGCAGATTTAGTATTTGATGTAAGATTTATAAAAAATCCATACTATGATAAAGATTTACGCCCATATACAGGACATCATCAATCTGTAAGAGACTTCGTTTTGCAAGAGCAAGATGCGAATAATTTTTTAGATAAGCTAAAAGATATGATTGGATTTTTGGCACCACTTTATATAAAAGAAGGGAAAAACCAATTGGTTATTGGAATAGGCTGCACGGGAGGAAAACATAGGTCAGTTGTTGTGGCGAATGAATTAGAACATTATTTAAAAATAAATAAATATGTTACCCAAGTTGAGTATAGAGATATGGAAAAAGACACAAAAAGGGGCAAATAATTATGAAAATAGTAGCAATAGGAGGAGGAACTGGACTATCAACAATGTTAAAAGGTATTAAAAAATACACATCTAACATAACAGCAATAGTAAATGTATCTGATAATGGGGGACATTCTGGAATAGTAAGATCTGAGATGAATATATCCCCTACAGGAGACATAAGAAATTGCATAGTAGGGCTTGCAAATACTGAGCAGATAATGAAAGATTTATTGCAATATAGATTTAGTGAAGGGTCGTTAAAAGACCACAACTTTGGAAATATCTTATTAGTAGCACTTACAAAGATGACTGGAAGTTTTGAAAATGCTATACAAGTTACTAGTAAAGTTTTGGCAATAACAGGAAAAGTGCTCCCTGTTACTCTAGAAGATGTAGATTTATATGCCACTTTTAGTGATGGTAAAGAGGTCATAGGTGAAGTAGAAATAGTAAAGTATGGAAAAGAAAATGAAGCATTAATAAAAAATATAGTACTAAAGCCTGATAATCCTGAGCCTACTAAAGAAGTATTAGAGGCGATAAGAGATGCAGAAATTATAATTTTAGGACCTGGGAGTTTATATACAAGTATTATTTCAAATTTACTAGTACCAAAAGTGGCAGATGCAATAGTAAAAAGTAGTGCAAAAAAAATGTATGTTTCAAATATTATGAGTCAACCAGGTGAAACAACAAATTTTACTATAGAAGATCATATTAGAGAGATCGAAAACTATTTAGGAAAAAATGTAATAGATATAGCGATAATTTGTAATACTAAAATAAAGAAAAAGTATATAGAAAAATATGCTGAAGAAGGAGCACATGTACTAAAACTAAATAAGCGGGATGAAATTTGGAAAAGGATACAAAAAGTAGAGGTAGATATAGCTAAAATCGACGATAAAAATTCACATATTAGGCACAATGAATTAAAGCTTGCTAACTGTATATTTGAAAACGGAGGATAAAATGTCATTTTCATCCAAAATAAAACGTGAATTAATTGAAAATAATAATGATATATTGTACGAATTATTAGGATATATGTTATTATCTAGCACTGTTAAAGAAGATATGATATATATTTATATAGAAAAAAAAGAAATATATATTAAATATTTGGATACCTTAGATAAAATATTGCCTAATTCTGTACGAGCCGAGCACCCACACAATAGTAAGCGAAAAATATTTACAATAATTATTGAGCATGCTACAATATTTTTTAATAACTTATTGCAAACTGATAAACAAAGTTTAATGTTAAAAAAAGAAATTTTATTTAGCTTAAATTTGACTAGAGCATATGTTAGAGGACTATTTTTAGGAGGTGGTTCGCTTAGTGATCCCAAAAAAGCATATCATTTAGAATTTGTGGTATCTACAAAAGAAATAGCCGAATATACACAAGATATTTTAGCTAGGATAGAAATCAATACTAAGGTAATAATACGGCGACACAAGTATGTGGTATACTTAAAGGAGAGTTCGCAAATTGTGGATCTACTTAATATAATGGGTGCACATGTGGCACTGATGGAATTTGAAAATATCAGAATTGTAAAAGAAGTAAGAAATAACGTAAATAGAAAAGTTAACTGTGAATTAGCTAATTTAACAAAGACTGTTTCGGCAGCAGTTAGCCAAGTTGACGATATAATATACTTAGATAGAAGTATAGGACTAGATTCACTTCCAAGAAATTTAGAAGAAATTGCTAGAATAAGACTGCTATATAAAGATGCTACTCTTAATGAAATCGGACAAAAATTAACTCCAGTAGTTTCTAAATCGGCAGTATGTCACAGATTTAAAAAAATAAGTAATATAGCAGAAAAGCTACGGTTAAAACAAGGAGGATTTAAAGATGATTAATAGTATTGTAACACTTAAATTTAAGAATGGGTTAGAAGCTAGACCCACCGCACTTTTTGTACAATTAGCTAGCAAATTTGAGAGTGAAATATTTATTAAACTAGTAGATAAAAAAATCAACGCCAAGAGTATAATGGGAATGATGAGTTTAGGAACTATAAAAGGGGAAACAGTAGAATTAATTGTGAATGGAATAGATGAATTGGATGCAACTGATGCTATATGCGAGTTTTTATCAAAAGAAGAAGCTGTACTAATTAATGGTTAAAAATAAAGGCAAGAGTTTCTTGCCTTTAACTAAAGGAGGAAAGAAATGAGATTATTAATTTTCGTTTTTACTTTATTTTTAAGTACTAATATTTTCGCAAACACACTAGATGTAATTAGGGTTGGTGTGGTATCAGTATATAAGGACGCTACAAATATTACTATTAGAAGTGATGAAAATATAAAAATAGGGTATTTGCAAGACAACAACTTTATAGAATTAGCTAGACTAGATGACAATTTGATAAATATA
This sequence comes from Candidatus Parepulonipiscium sp. PG-Nun2H_MBin03, assembly GCA_001995005.1. Classification (GTDB taxonomy): domain Bacteria; phylum Bacillota; class Clostridia; order Lachnospirales; family Cellulosilyticaceae; genus Epulonipiscioides. Next base: position 9,625 of record MDJN01000183.1, read on the forward strand.
AGCTTAGTGCAACAACAATACTATACTGATAATAACAGTTATGCAACATATAATGCAGCTTTAAATGCAGCTAATTTAACTAATGGAAAAGTAGCTTATATATCACCTGATAATTTTTTAGTATATTACACAGAAATAAACAGTTCGGCAGTATATCCACTAGATACTTATATAGAAATTTCAGATAGCCAAAATAAAGTAATTTTAATAGCAAATTATAATCAAATTCCGCTTGTATTTGAAGGAACAGATAATGACTACGCTTTTCCTGTGATGAGTGCAGGAGAAAATAAGTATAGAGGTGTTTTGGAAGTAGTACAAAATGATAATGGATTAACGCTAGTAAATACAGTAGGTATAGAAGAATATTTATTTGGAGTTGTGCCATATGAAGTAAGTGCATATTGGCCAACGGAGGCTTTGAAGGCACAGGCTGTAGTAGCTAGAAGTGTGGCTAATTTTCAATCAAGCAGGTATTTGGCTTATGGTTACAATATTGTTGATACTACTTATGCACAAGTATATAAAGGTGTTGTAGGCGAGGATATAAGAACAACTACGGCTGTGTTAGAAACGATAGGAGAAGTTGTTATATATAATGATAAAATTGCTGAAACACTTTATTTTGCGGCAAGCGGGGGATATACGGCAAATGCAGAAGACGTTTGGGGCAATGCAGTACCTTATCTAGTGGCAGTACCTGATATATATGAAACTTCTCCTACGGTTGGTGAGTGGCAGCAAGATATATCATTTCAGGAATTAGAGAGTGTATTAGAAGAATTTAACATAGGAAACCTTAAGCAAGTTAAAATAGTACAAATAAGTGATAATGGTAGAGTGACAGAGCTACAGTTTGTAGGAGATAGCGGGCAACATTCAGTTTATAATGAGGCAACACGTACTTTTTTTAGCAGATTAGAAAGTGGTTCTTTAAAAAGTCAGCTGTATACTTTTGGAGAAAGTAGTCAACAATTTACATATGATAATACGATAGATGTACAATCTAGTAGTGATAAAGAGGAAATGCCTATGCAACAAATATTTATCTTAGGAATTGTAGATAAAGATTTAAGTGTTATAGAAGGCGATGAACAAAAAAATATTATAGAGTCAACTGATGCAGAAGATGCGGAACAATTGACTATATAATATTTT
>MDJN01000184.1 GCA_001995005.1 Candidatus Parepulonipiscium sp. PG-Nun2H_MBin03
CCCTGCTACAAAAACTATGCTTTTTATAGAAGAAAACTTTAATATTTATAGTTCATATTTATCTAGCTAGATTTAATCGTCTACAGTCTGAGCATAGGCTAGTTTTGCCTATGCTTTTTTGCATAAATATATTGTCCTATAAAGCAAATAAAAAATGATATACTTGCTAATATAAAAGGTAATTTGCTACTAATTTCATACATAAATCCCGCTACCAATGCTCCCATAATCATTCCAAATGCCTTAACTGCATTATAAAATGCTAGTATAATAGCACTGCTATTTTCATCCCCATAACTTGCACAGCAATTTTGTATAAGAGGTAAATATATCGAGTTACACCCAAAATATATAAAAGCCATGGCCAAAAATATGCTTAATGTATCTATAAATATAATAAGCAGTAATGTAAAACTGCATATCAAAAATACAATAGCTAGCCCTTGCAAAATTTTATTATTACGAATAATTCTAAAACATATTAGTACATTTGCTAGCAACGAAACTATCCCTACTCCCGCTTTAACATATCCGTTATATGAAGTGGAAAATTTTAATTCGTCAATAAGATAATAATTTAAAGTCTGATCAAACGCTGTTGTGGCAAAGCTTGCCACAAATGATATAACTAATAACAAAGTTAATATCTTTGATAAATACGGTTTTATGTTTAAAAATGAACTAAATGGATTAGCATCTTTAAGTATGTTATCTTTAGGTTGCAATGAACTCCTTTTGACCAGTAATACTTTAAAAACTATTGACGATAGTAAAAGCATACAAATTTGTGCTATAAAAGATGTTTGCAAAGATATATCCCCTAAAATGCCTCCTACAAAATATCCTAGCGTAACTCCTAATGTAGATACTGTTGCAAAAATTGTTAGGTTAAGTGCTTTATTTTCTACAGTTGAAATATAGGCTATATAGGTTAGAGTAGTAGTTAATATACCACTGCTAAAACTTCCTGACCAGAGCCTTGCTAGTATTATTTGCACTTCTGTTGTTGCGGACATAAAAAACAGCTGACCTAGGGCATATCCTATACAGCATATAAATATAACATTATTTTCAGATATTAATGTCGCCATTTTACCCCAAAATGGCGAAAAGAAAAATACCGAAAATGACATTGTGGCAAAAGCTATGCCAAACATATAATCGTTTAATTCTAGCTGTTTAAAAAAAGCTGGTGTTATTGGATGTACCAAATTACTTGCTAGGTTAACAAACAATACAAGTGCAAAAAATATATTAATCTGATACTTAGTTTTCATGTTGCTTATCCCCTCTAAAAAAATAACTAGTTAGATTTTACTTTTTGTAAATATTCGTACGCTTCGTTTATCTCTACAATTTTATTTTTTGCCATGTCCACATAGCTTTGCGGACGGCTGCCATCGGCAAATTTATCTGGGTGATACTCCTTAGCAAGTTTTCTATAAGCTTTTTTAATCTCTTGTAATGTTGCATCTTCGCTAACGCCTAATACATTGCTATACTTCTTGATTAAATCCTCTTTAGATTCATATGAGTTACTTGCATAGCCACCCATTCCTGTTGCTTGTGCTTTTAAAAATTCGTATTCTGGTTGAGATATAAACATAGAACCAGCTATTTTTATTAACATCTCTTCACATATGCTATCAATTGTTTTGTCATCTTTCATTACAATTAGCATCAACATGTAAAATATTTGATGCTTTGTCATATGCGGTACTGAACGAGCTAGAAAATCAGCAAATAAATTATATTGCGTAGGGTTATTTTTTCCGTAACTAAATGCCTCTTCAAATTGATGTATACTCTGTTCATCTAATCTAAAAAATTCTCCTAAATATGTTTTTGCCTTTCTTACCTCATCCTTTGAAACTTGGCCGTCTACTTTTGCAATTATTCCACTCAGTGCAAAAGCAGATGCCACTATAGGGTCCACCGTTTTAAACGCTGGGTCATTTCTTATTTCCCTATCTAGTCTATATACTTTTTTTGGTATAAATATAGTCAATAAAATTGCTAACGGATACATATAAACTATAATAAATGCTAATAAAAAGCTACCGCAGCTTTTTCGTTTATATGTTATTATCAAGCCTGCTATCAAAGCTACTATTAGCTTAAAAACTAATTCAATCAAGCTAAGCCCTAGCCCTATAATTCCAAAAAGTATATTGTACAATAATTCCATTTATTAATCCTTTCTTACCTAAAACTCAATTTGCCGTAATTCTGATTGTTTTTGTATTTTGATCCCAAACCACATCTGCATTTAGTAAATCACTAATCATTCTTACCGGCACCATAGTAGTACCATCAATGATTTTTGGTGCTAATAATAATTGTACTTCTTTTTCATTTACAGTTGCAAGGCTATCTCCAATTTTTAGCTTTATAACTGTAGTATCTTTTTCTATTGTAACCATCTTAACATTATTATCCCACTTTACAACAGCACCTAAGTTTTCTGCTATAACTCTAGTCGGTACTAACGTTGTATCATTTTCAAGGTATGGTGCCACTTCTGGTATTACTAACTGATTATTTATAATAAGTTGAATATTTCCAGATGGGTCAAGCTCTATCTTAAGTTCTTCCCCTATAATAGGAGGAGTATTCAAAACTGTGCTATTTTTGTAATATTCTTGTAGCTGATTATGAGCATTTCCTCTGTTATCTAATAAATCGTCCATTGTAAAAAATATGCTGCCATCCACTTCATTATACTTATCATTTATTTGCAACTGCTTTATAATCTCTTCTGCAACTACATCTTTATATATCCCTTGTCCAATATATAAGTTTACATCAGTCCCTTTTACTTCATTGTTCCACCATTTAACCAAAGTCTCATAATCTGCCCTGTCATTACCTATTTCCCAATATATTTGAGGTACAACATAGTCAATCCAGCCGTTTTGTATCCACATTCTAGTATCTGCATACACATCATAGTATGATTCACCGCCACTAGTATTTGAGCCTGTAATATCGTGTATATCATTTTTCCATATACCCATTGGGCTTATGCCAAATTCTACATTGCTATCTGTTTCTTTTACAACCTCATAAACTCTACGCACCATATCGTTTACATGATATCTTCTATTATTTGCGGTCACTCCGTCGCCGCTTTCACCCTCTGGCAGCGGATAACCTGATGGATAAAAATAGTCGTCAAAATGAATTCCGTCTACATCATATTTTCTTACTATTTCTTGAACAGTTTGTTCTATATGCACTTTAACAGACTCAAGCTCTGGGTTATAATACCAGGCATTATTATGTGTAAACACCATATTTGGGTTTAATCTTGCTGGGTGTAACGAACTTAGTTCATCATACGTTATTGTGTAATTTGTAACTCTATAAGGATTAAGCCAAGCGTGCACTTTTATGCCTCTTTTATGTGCCTCTTCTATAATAAATGCAAGCGGGTCATATCCTGGGTCTTGTCCTTGCACCCCTGTTAACACGCTAGACCACGGGTTAATATCTGATTTATATAAGGCATCGGCTAGCGGTCTTACTTGAACCATTATAGTATTTATACCTATTTCGTCTAGTGCAGTAATATATTCAACAAATTCCTCTTGTTGTTTTTGTGCATCTGCTATATTCTTTGGAAAATCACTATTTGCAACCGTAGTTATCCAAACAGCTCGCACTTGTTCTTCTTGTGCTAAAAGTGAACTTGACATTAAAGAAATTAATAAAAACATCATTATTAAATTTAAAATTTTATTTTTCATTTCTATCCCTTCCTTGGTATCATATTATTAAATAAACTTTGCGGTAAAGCTAATGCAAGTAATATCCCCAGTGCAACTCCTATAGCAATTTTTGCAGTTTCTAGCCCCATTTGAAGTGCATTTATAGTCTCACCACTAATAAAATAGTACGCTGTAAAGTATATATATGACCCTGGTACTATAGGAAATATTCCTGGCACCAAAAATACGGTTAAAGGCATTTTTCTATATACTGCAAGTATTCTGCATATAAATGCTAATACAATAGTCGCAAAAAAAGCCGCCGTAACCTCTTGGTGTCCTTTTTCTACTACCATATGATTTACTATATAACAGACACTACCGCCTAAGCCGCAAAATAAAAATTCAGTTTGAGGTACATTAAACATTCCTGAAAATGCAACCGTTGATATATACGCAACCAAAAACTTCATATGAAAAATCCTCCAAATAAATTTTGCCACATTGCTATCATTCCGCCTACACCTGCCGCAATAGAAAATGCTACGAGCAATGCGTCAATTAACCTAATTGTCCCAGAAAGATAGTCTCCATTAAATAAATCTCTAATAGAATTCGTCAGTGCTATTCCAGGCACCAGTGATATAATAGATGCACTTATTATATTATCAATATCGTCACCTAATCCTAAATTAACTAGTAATAGGCCAAAAAACGTTGCTATACTTGCACCTATCATATTTAGCATCATTTTAGACGCTTGATGATTTTCCATATATATCAAATATCTATGCAATATTGATACAGATACCACAGTCGTCATAATATCATTGATTGTTCCACCTATTAAATAACAAAAGCTACCACTTCCTATCGCCACGTATAAAATTCTAGCTACATTACTTTTACCAGGCATGTCCCTTATTCTTAAAAGTTCACAATAAGCTTCTCTTGTAGTACATTCTCCTGCTACTATGCTCCGAGATAGGTTGCATATTTGTGCCACACGGCCTAAATGTGCTGCTGTTATAGGGACATTTTTAACGCTTGCCTTATAGTGTTGGCCGTCTTCGCAAATCGACATAAACATTCCGTTTGATAATACATAAATTTCAAAATCTGCAACATTATATGCATTTGCAATACGGTTTATCGTATCTTGTACCCGAAATACTTCTGCTCCATTGCCCAGCAGCAGTTCCCCTGCCAAAACCAGCACATCTGTCACATTAATATCATCCTCTCTTCCTTTTAGCATTGTTCCACCTCCGTATTAATTATAACATACTATTATTTATTACACAAAATGGAAAATCTTATGCACCAATGCAAAAAAGCCCTGTGATCAGGGCATTTATCTGAATAAAGTTTTCTTCTATCTTACTCCTATTAAAGCGACTACAATACCTAGCATAGCTCCAAATAATACTTGCGTTGGAGTGTGGCCTAATATTTCTTTTAGAGTAAAGTCTATATTAAATTTATGATCTTTCATATGCTCCATAATTTTATTTAGTAATATAGCCTGATTACCGGCTTGCATCCTTACATTTGCAGCATCATACATTACAACACAACTAAATACAAATGCCATAGCAAATAATGTACTATCATAACCATGTATTTGTCCTATACCCACTGCCAATGCAACCGTAAATGAGCTATGAGAGCTAGGCATACCTCCTGATGCAGTTAATTTCGACCAGTCAATTTTTCGCTCATTGATGAATGTTAATATCAGCTTAAACAGTTGAGCCAAAAACCAACTGACTATCGAAACAAGTAAAACTTGATTATTCAATATAGCCAAGTGCTATGCACCTCCTAATTTTTCCTAATTACTAAATCCTGTGCTATCTTTCTTAACAATGTAGTGTCGGTTTGTATTTTATCTAAGCTGTTTAACGCCTTATTTGTTAATTCATTAGCTATCTTATAACATTCTTCTAATGAGTAAAAGCTTAAGTAGGTGATTTTATTATTTTTTATATCACTTCCTACGTTCTTTCCTAATATTTGTGTAGTTGATGTTACATCTAATATATCATCTATTATTTGAAATACCTTTCCTAAATATATCCCATATGTTTCTAGAGCAAATAATTCCATATCACTTGCATAACCTAAAACAGCACCAGCTTTTATAGTAGCCTTTATTAATGCTCCTGTTTTATTAAGGTGTATTGTATCTAATAATTGTATGTCTATCTCTTTGCCTTCATTAGTTACGTCTAACATTTGTCCTTGCACCATCTGCAATGCTCCTTCAGACAATAAATGCATTGCCTTTGTTTTTGCTATGTCATCTGCATTTACGCAATCTTCTAACATGATTTGAAACGCCAATGTTAACAATGCATCGCCGGCTAATATAGCAGTTGGCTCGTCAAACTTTATATGGCTGGTCGGCACCCCTCTCCTTAAATCGTCATTATCCATGGCCGGTAAATCGTCATGTATTAATGAATATGTGTGAATAAATTCTATCGCACACATATATGCACTTATATCACCTGTGCCACCTACTACTTTATATGCCAATTCCATAAGATATGGGCGTATTCTTTTGCCACCTTGTAATGTACTGTATCGCATAGCTTGGTTTAGTCTAGTATCTTCTTGTGGTAAATATCTATCTAATTGCTTTTCTATATAGTCTTTATACATTTCCACCTCCATTAAAAGGTATAAACTCGTTTCCTTCATATATACTAATTTGTTGCTCAGCTTCTTTTAACATGTTTGCACAAGCATTTGCAAGCTCCATACCTTGTTTATACTTTTTTATAGTATCGTCTAGGGTAATTTCGCCTTGTTCTAACTTATTTATTATGCCTTCTAGCTCTTGCAAAGACCGCTCAAATGTTTTCTTCGCCATTCTTTCTCTCCTTGTTAATAATCGTAGCCATAATACAGCCATCTTGTACTACAATATTTATATCATCACCTATTTGTACATCAGCTAGTTTTGAAACTATTTGTGTATCTTTACTAATATAGCTGTATCCTCTTGATAAAGTTGCTATCGGAGATAGTTTTTCTAACTGCTTAAGCAATATATTAAACTCATAAATTTTATTGTTTATAGATGTTTGGGTTATAACTTGTAGTCTATCTGTTAATACGTCTACATACTGCATCTTCTGTTCAAATGCTTTATTTATCTGTTTAAAAGCAGGTCTATCTACTACATATTCAAACTTATCTCTGTTTGTGGTAAGTTTCTTCTTAGCTAATAAGCTAAGCGTTTTTTTATAGGCATCTAATTTATTATATATCTCTTTAGTATCCGGAAAAACAATTTCTGCTGCAGCAGAAGGCGTTGGTGCTCTGCGGTCACACGCAAAATCAACTATTGTAAAATCTATTTCATGTCCAACTCCTGATATGATAGGAATTTTCGATCCATATATCGCATATGCAAGTTCTTCTGAGTTAAATGACCATAAATCTTCAATAGAGCCACCGCCTCGTGCCAATATTATTACATCTACTATGTTGTCTCTATTTGCTCTTTTAATCTGCTGTATAAGTTCATCTTTTGCAACCTCGCCTTGTACAGCAGCAGGGTATATATATATTGGTATACTTTTATTTCTGCGAGTTGCCACATTTAATATGTCAAACAAGGCTGCTGCTGTATTTGATGTTATTATACCCACGTTTTGTGGATATTTTGGCAGAGGTTTTTTATTATCAAATAATCCTTGTGCATTTAGCTTATGCTTCAGTGCCTCATAAGACTCATGCAGTGTACCCACCCCTTGTTTTTCTATCTCAAATATATATGCTTGATACGCACCTGTTTTTTCATATAAACTAATTTTGCATCGAGCATTTATTTTATCACCATCTGCTAGTTTAAAATTTAGTGTAGCGGCACTTTTAGCAAACATAACAGCATTTATACTAGCATTTTCATCTTTTAGCGTAAAATATATATGCCCAGATTTATGGTACTTTAGATTTGAAATTTCTGCTGAGAGCCAAATGCTATTTAACATATAATCTTCATCTAATATACTCGTTACATAGCAATTTAACTCAGTTACAGAAATAATCTTCTTATTCATCACCCACTACCTTAGCAAGAATACCATTAATAAATTGTGGTGATTTTTCTGTACTATATGTTTTAGAGATTTCAACTGCTTCTGTTATAGCTACTTTATTCGGCACATCTTGTTGCCATTTTATTTCATATATGGCCAGTCGTAGTATCATAAGGTCTACCCTTGCTATTCTATCTATGTTCCAGCCATTTAAATAATCAATTATTATGTTATCAATCTCAGATTGATTTTGGATGACTCCATTATACTCTTCTGTAATAAAGTTTTTTACTTTACCTTTTACTTCTTTTAATTGTTGCTCTAGTATTTGCGTTGCATCTTCTATATTGTGAAAACTTAAGTTGTATTGCATCTGCACTATACATTCCCTAGCTTCTCGTCTTGTCATACTTTTACTTACTTCTCCTATTCCTTTTGGTCACTAAACGAAACTCCTATAATATGAACATCTACATTCATTACACGTAGACCAGTCATAGTTTCTATAGAACTTTTCACCTTTTCTTGCACTTCTTTACACACAGTTTTTATTTTGCAACCGTATTGTATAATTCCTTTTACTGATACACTAACTTCTCCTTCATTTTCTCCTATTTCTACGGCTATTCCTCGTACTACTTGTTTGCCTGTTATAGTTTGAACTAAATCTTGTTTTAATGTGCCAATACTTTTCATTCCCTCTACTTCTAGGGTTGCAATTTGTGCTATCATAGCTATTACATCATCTGCAATTTGAACTACTCTATTTTCACTGTTTTTATCCATCGGATTCTCCCTTTCTGTTTTTTTAATATTATAACATAGTTATTAATATTTTTATAGGTATTATTATATATCATGTGCGTCAATCTAATTCATGTTATTTTGGATTGAATTTTGCAAAATCCGACTTCAATAGGGTCAAGCTTTTAATAAAAAGATATAACTTGACTTTACTCTTTTGATATTGTAAAATATTTGATAATATATATATATGTGCTGACGTATACTTCAAATTTTTATATTGTTGCTGATTGGTATAAAACGTAAAAGTATCAAAGACTCAAGGCAAGTGACGTAAATTACATTAACTTCTTTTTCTTGAAGTTATTAATTGACAATTTATTTGTTTCAGACTATACTTAATCTAATTATTTTTTATTTTATAGGAGGAATTTATATGCATACAGCAACACAATGTATCCAATCCGGATATTATCCAAAAAATGGCGAGCCTAGAATTGCTCCCCTTATTCAATCTACTACTTATAAATATGATACTGCTGAAGAAGTGGCAAAATTGTTTGACCTCGAAGCTGACGGACATATGTATTCAAGGATTAGCAATCCTACTTGTGCAGTTTTAGAAGATAAAATTAGTGTAATGGAAAAAGGAATTGGGGCTATTGCAACATCTTCTGGTCAATCGGCTACACTTTTATCTTTACTTACTTTAGGCGGAGCCGGTACACATATACTTACCTTATCAAATTTATATGGTGGTACCTTTAATCTATTTAATACTACACTGACTAGACTAGGTTTTGAATTTACATTTGTTGACCCTGATTTATCTCCAGCAGAAATGCAACAACATATCAAGCCTAATACAAAAGCTATATTTGCCGAAACTATCGGTAATCCTGGCCTTGGTGTCTTAGATTTTGAAAAAATATCTACGCTTGCACATAAGAATAATATCCCTCTTATAGTGGATAATACTTTTGCAACACCTCATTTATGCAGGCCATTTGAGCATGGTGCTGATATTGTTATTCATTCTACTACAAAATATATTGACGGACATGCAAGTTGTGTTGGCGGATTATTAGTAGACAGTGGAAAATTCAACTGGGCGAATGGTAACTTCCCTGAATTTACTACACCTGATAAGAGTTATCATGGGTTAGTCTATACAGAAGTATTTAAAGAAAAAGCCTATATTATTAAGGCTCGTGTTACTCTCTTACGTGATATTGGTTGCATAATGAGTCCATTTAATGCGTATTTGACAAATACCGGTGCTGAAACTCTTGCCGTTCGTATGGATAGGCACTCTAGTAATGCATTAAAAGTTGCTAAGTTCTTATATAGCCATCCTAAAGTTGATTGGGTAGCATATCCTGCTCTTAGTACTGATAAATCATATGAATTAGCACAAAAATATCTGCCAGACGGTGCAAGCGGCATAGTATCTTTTGGTTTAAAAGGTGGTGCGTGTACTGGAAAGCAATTTATAAATAGTGTAGAACTCGCTTCTTTAGTAGTTCATGTTGGAGATATTAGAACTCATCTGCTGCACCCAGCTAGCATGACTCATCGCCAGCTATCACCAGAAGAACAATTATCAGCCGGAGTTAGCCCAGAGATGGTTCGCTTATCAGTAGGTATAGAACATATAGATGATATAATAGCTGATTTAACTCAAGCACTAGATAAAATTTAGGGAAGGGGTGTAATATTGCCTGTTATTATACCTGAACGCTTACCTGCAACCGATATACTACGGAATGAAAACATCTTTATCATGCATGAAGCTCGTGCAAAATCTCAGGATATACGTCCTCTTAATATTGCAATTGTTAATCTTATGCCCACGAAAATTGAAACTGAAACACAATTACTACGGTTAATAGGAAATACTCCACTGCAAATTAATATAGACCTAATTCATATGTCAACGCATGACAGCAAACATGCATCAAAAAGTCATCTTGATAGTTTTTATAAGTCATTTAACGATATAAAAAACACCACATATGACGGTATGATTATAACAGGGGCTCCCGTTGAGACGATGCCTTTTAACAAAGTAGATTACTGGGACGAATTAACACAAGTTTTAGATTTTGCAAAGTCTAATGTATATTCTTGTTTATTTATATGTTGGGGTGCACAAGCGGCTCTTTACTATTATTACGGAATTGATAAGATACCCTTAAATAAAAAAATGTTTGGCGTATTTGAGCATCAAGTAATCAATAGAAAACCTATTGTCCGTGGATTTGATGACGTATTTTTTGCCCCACATTCAAGACACACTGGGTGGGACATGGATACTTTGAAAAGTCTTGATTCAATAGAAATTGTATCGTTATCGGCAGACGCTGGTGCATATATTCTTATTAGTCATGATAATCGGCTAATATTTGTATCTGGTCATTCAGAATATGACCCTTATGTACTACAAAATGAATATCTACGAGATATGAGCTTAGGCCTTGATATAAATATACCTTATAATTATTTTCCAAATGATAATCCTAATTTACCTCCTATGGTAAAATGGCGCTCACACGCTAATTTATTGTTTTCTAATTGGTTAAACTATCACGTGTATCAAGAAACACCGTTTAAAATAGAATGTCTAAAATCTATATAAATTAAAAAGGGTATCGCTTAGGAAAATATTCCTATACGATACCTCTTCCACAACTCAATCTCACAACTAAATTTTTTACAAAAAGTGTTGCAATAAAATATTGCTTCCTATTAATATTAGTATAATCCCACCCACACATTCTGCTTTTGATTTATATTTTAGTCCAAATACATTTCCTATCTTCACTCCAACAACACAGCATAAAAATGTTATCAGACCTATAATTATAATAGTAGGTATTATATTAACTTGTAAGAAGGAAAAAGTTATACCTACTGCTAGAGCATCAATACTTGTTGCAACAGCAAGTGCCAACATAACTTTCACACTTATATCTATTGTAGTATTTTCTATATCTTCATCTTCATTTCCCCGAGAAGTTTTAACCAAATTCAAGCCAATATACCCCAGTACCAAAAATGCTATCCAGTGATCTATATTATCTACTAATCTCCCAAATTGCTCACCCAAAACAAATCCTGTAAGTGGCATTATTGCCTGAAAAATCCCAAAATATAACGCTATAATAACCGCATATTTCAAATTTAGTTTTTTCATCTGCAATCCTTTGCAAACTGATACCGCAAAAGCATCTGCAGACAATCCTATTGATAGCATAAAAATCTCCGCAATCCCCATATGCTCCCCCTTTTATTCTCAAACAATATACTCAAATTCTTTTTCATGTGTTAACATTCTATGCACAAAACATGTCTTGCCTTTTTCTATATACTTATCTTTTTCTGCCATTGATATGTCAGCTATTATCTCAATTTTAATAATAAATTTAGTTTTTCCTTTTATAGAATTATCAGCATCTACACTAACAATCACATCTTCGTAATCTATAT
>MDJN01000185.1 GCA_001995005.1 Candidatus Parepulonipiscium sp. PG-Nun2H_MBin03
ATGGGTAAAGACCTAACACAAGACAGCAGGCAGACGCAAATTGAAGAAATGCTCTCAAAAGCTATATATGACTTATTTGCCGAACGCATGAAGAACAATATAGGTTTATTAGTAGATTTTAGAAAATCTTGTAATACTCTTGTGAAATATGTGTTTAGAGGAGTGCATATAAAAAGTGACCAGACTTATCACGAGTTATTAATTAAGGCATTAAAAAGATTACAAAAAATAGATGAAGAAGACATTAACTTTGATAAAGAAATATTATTTGAACGGGAATTTACATTTACCGATCATTTTAGTTTGATTATAGGTAATCATATAAAAGAGATATTAAATATAGAATTTCAATGGAATTTATTTTTTAGAATACTTTTTTATATTGAACCAGAAGATAATGCAGGAGATTTGACTAAGTTTATAGAATTTTATAAATATAGGATTTGCAAAGATTTGGATATAAGTAAACTAGTAGATAGATTAGAACTAGACTTTATAAACTGTATTATAGAAGAGCTATTGGTTAAATTTGCGAATACTTTTGTAGAAATAAATCTTGTAGATTTAGTCTATGATGATATAATCGAGAAGTTGCAAAGTATTATGAGTAAGGTAATAAAGGAAATATCACTTATTATATTTACACCAGAGGATTGGAAAATAAATAGACAAATATTTTTTAAACTACTTTATTTTAGAATGATAGCCCTATTTGATCTTGAAATAGAAGATGATTTAATAATTAGTTTTAGAAATGAATTAAGAGGCATAAATCTTGAATTACCTAAAAGCTTGATAAAATATATATAAAAAGCTCAGTCCATATTTCTATGGATTGAGCTTTTTGTTACGTTCATTTGTGTGCAGAGAATTAATTCTGCTATTATAATAAAATAAAATACCCATGATTATAAATACTGCTAAAATAAATCTTAAATCATTTAACATAAGTCCCATAGCAGATAATCCAAATATCCCACTAATACCATATAATGTAACTACAGCATGTCTATGGCTATATCCTCGATCTACTAATCTATGATGTAAGTGCCCACGATCAGGAGACATAATAGGTCGTCCGCTAAGAAGCCTCCTTAAAATTGCAAATGCAGTGTCAAATATAGGAAGCCCTAATATTAAAACAGCCACAAATATTGTTCCAAGTGCATATCCTTTTAAAAGTCCAAGTATAGATATAACAGATAAAATATATCCTAGAAATGTTGAACCAGTGTCTCCCATAAATATTGATGCTGGGTTAAAATTATATGGTAAAAACCCAAGGCATGATGCAGCTAAAATTACGGTTAAAATTACAGCGGTTGGATGTCCACTATGAATTGATAAAATCATAAGACAAATAGAAGCGATGGATGAAACACCAGCTGCAAGCCCATCTAGTCCATCAATTAAATTAACTGCATTTGTAATCCCAACAATCCATACAACAGTAAACGGAATTGCTAAAAAATCCAAATTGAATATATTACTAAATGGTAGAGAAATAAAATCAATTATAATACCAGAACTTACAGCGATTATAGCTGCTAAAATTTGTACAAACAGTTTAATTTTAGAACTTAATTCATATATATCGTCTAAAATTCCTAATATAAATATTAAACTACTTCCTGCTATAATACCTGTCATTTGCATGTTATCAAGCACATCAACATTTGGCATAAGTATTAATAGAGGTATGAGAAAACCAGCGACAATGGCGATACCCCCAAGTCTTGGAATAGGTTCACTATGCATGTCACGGTTTCTAGGCTGAGCTATAGCCCCCAACTTAAACGCAAGTTTTTTAGCTATTGGCGTAAAAATAAAAGAAATGCAAAACGCCAATGTAAACACGGCTATATAAAAGCCTAAATTATTTATTATATTCATCGTTTACACAAGAGAACTTATTAAAGTATAATAAGTTAGTATTCTCTTGTTACCTCCTCTCAGTTATTAAACAATATTAACATGTGAATAATTAGGTTATCTAAATTTTGTTGAGTATGCACTGTATATTAATTTTTTAGTATTATGTGGCCTCCTTAAAATATGTAGGAAAAATTTTTCCTTAAAGTTAATATGTGCATAAGTAAGAAAAATATGCCTTTTATTAACTTTAATAACATCTTCTAAATTTTTCCAGTGAGATATCAGCTTCTAATAGAAGTTCTACAGATAGTTGGTCAGGATAGTCACCTTGATGTATAATTTTTATAATTCCAGCATTAATTAAAACTTTAGCACATAAACTGCAAGGTTGTGCAGTTACATAAATAGCGGCTTCTTTTATCTGTATACCACTATTAGCAGCTTGAGCTATGGCACTCTGTTCGGCATGCAACCCACGGCATAACTCGTGTCTTTCTCCAGAAGGAATGTTCAGATCTGTTCTTAAACAACCAATATCTATGCAGTGGCGACAATTGGTAGGGGCACCGTTATAACCTGTTGATAAAATTCTTTTATCTTTTACTATAACCGCTCCAACTTGTCTTCTAATACAAGTTGAGCGAGTTTTAACTAAATTTGCGATATCCATAAAATATTCATCCCAAGATGGCCTCATAAATTCCTCCTATACACGATTTATTTAGTGCCAAATATCCTATCTCCCGCATCTCCAAGCCCTGGGATAATATATCCATGTTCATTTAGAGATTTGTCTATTTCACAGACATAGATATTTATATCTGGGTGAATAGATTGTAAATTTTCAATTCCTTCAGGAGCTGCAAGCAGACATAAAAAGTTAATATTTGTACAACCTTTATCTTTTAAAAACTGGATTGCTGCAATGGCAGAACCACCAGTAGCCAGCATAGGGTCAAGTACATATATACCTCGTTGTTCAATTTTATTAGGTAGCTTACAATAATATTCTACAGGTGTCAAAGTTTCAGGGTCACGATATAATCCAATATGGCCTACTTTGGCGGTTGGAACAAGCTCTAATACGGCATCTGCCATGCCAAGCCCCGCACGTAAAATAGGGATAATACTTAAATTTTTTCCTGCTATCCTTTTGCCAGTAGTGTTGCACAGTGGAGTTGTAACAGTATACTCTTCAAGTACCAAATCACGAGTTGCTTCGTACCACATAAGTTGAGAAAGTTCTTTAACCAGCTCACGAAATTCTTTTTTTCCTGTATTGACATCTCGTAGACGAGATACTTTGTGTTGGATAAGAGGGTGATCCATTTTAAAAATTTTGCTCATTATTTCCTCCAAAAAAATATTTATAGTTTACATGTTTAGGGTGGGGCTTACTCTATTTTTGCTATGCGGTTGATATGACGTTGGTCATTAGAAAAAGGCGTATTTAAAAATTCTTCAACAATTTGGAGTGCCAGTCCGCCACCAACTACACGCCCACCTAAGGCTAAAATATTAGAATCGTTATGCTCTCTTGTTGCACGAGCAGTAAAACAATCTGTACACACTGCACATCTAATGCCTTTAATTTTATTGGCTGCAATTGAAATACCAATACCTGTACCACATATTAAAATTCCACATTTTGCTTCGTTTGAAAGTACGCTTTGAGCTACTAATCTAGCATATTCAGGGTAATCTACAGAAGCTTCGTCATAGCACCCTAAATCTTTAAATTCAAGTTTTTTGTCTGTTAAATAGGTAATTATCTCCTGTTTTAATGCAAATCCTCCATGGTCAGATGCGATAGCAATCATAAAATCCTCCTTAAAAATAATTATTTGACTCTTTTTATAGTATAAGACATTTTAGTATTACTAGCAATAGATAATTATACCAAAAAAGAAAATCATATTACATTATACCTCAATTATCTGATGATTACTAGCCTTTATCAGCCTATTCATTATAGCAGCACCTATACCAAAGTTTGGTAAATATATTGTATATACTTGTTGCAGCTCTAAATCGTCAAGTAAGCGTAACTTTTCAAATAAATTGCTAGCTACCACCTCTAAATTATTTATGCTACCCAGACCTAAATAATGCATGTTTTGAAAATATGGCAATAACTCATCTGTAACTAATACACCCACTTTGATATCATTTAAGGCATCTTTTTGAGCCAGTTTAATGATGGTATCTATAACTTTTTGCTCAACACCTTTGACTATAGTAATATTTGCAGCAGGAGCATAATGTTTATATTTCATGCCAGGAGAAATAGGTACATTACTATTTGGTATTGCATAATCAAAATCAGCAGCGACGGAATTAAGCATTGATTTAGTAATAGAGCCTGGGCGTAATATAGAAAGATTGGCTAAATCTATGACTGTTGATTCAATCCCTACGTTACATTCTCCACCATCTATTATAGCATCAACTTTACCATATAAATCTTCTATTACACGTTTTGAATTTGTCGGGCTAGGCTTACTAGAAAGATTTGCACTAGGTGCTGCTAGAGGTAAATTTGTATTAGAAATTAATTTTTGCATTATAGGATTTGCAGGAAAGCGTATGGCAACAGTAGGTAAATCAGCTCTAACTATATTAGGTACTAAATTAGACGCATTAAATATTAAAGTAAGAGGTCCTGGCCAAAAGGCATCAATTAATTTAGAGGCTACTATAGGAATATTTACAACCAATTTATCTAGCATATCAATAGATGAGATGTGCACAATTAAAGGATTGTCGGCAGGCCGTCCTTTTGCTAAAAATATTTTTTCCACTGCACACGGGTCTAATGCATTGGCACAAAGCCCGTACACTGTTTCTGTGGGCGAAACAACTAAACCGCCATTTTTGATAATATTATATGCGAGTGATAAGTCATTTTCTGAAAGTATTATAGTCTTCAATGATAAAACCTCCTATACTAATCTATATGGCATAAAAATGTCCAAATGCATCAGTAGTTAAAACAAAATCTTCTATCGTCATAAGCTCGCGTATAGAGTGCATACTAAGTATTGGAGTTCCTATGTCTACGGTACGAATACAAGTATGTGCACTAACATGCGGACCAATAGTGGACCCACCACGCATATTAGAAGGGTTCATAAATGTTTGATATTTAATATTATTTTGCATACATAAATTAGCAAACACGGCTGATGAGTCACCGTTACTAGTGTAGCTGCAGTTTGCACTGATTTTAATGGTTGGTCCATTCCCTGGTAAAACTTTATTCGTAGGGTCAGATTTTTCAGAGAAATTTGGATGACATAAATGCGCGACATCGGCAGATATTAAAAATGATTTATCCAAACAACTAAGAAATTCATCCCTGCTCTTTGAAAGTGATAGGCTAATTCGTTCTAAAATATTATTAAGCATCAATGAATTAGCCCCAGTTCTTGTGCGACTTCCAACCTCTTCATGGTCAAAGGCGGTAAGCAAATTAACGGCACAGTTGGATTTGTTATTAATTAAGGCATGCAATCCGCTATAGGTCATACATAAATCATCTAATCGAGGGGAGGATATAAATTGTTTATCTATGCCTAAGATGCACCCTTGTTCAGTAGGATATAAAAATAAATCCATACCTAATATATCAGACGTATTGACCCCTAATTTTGTTGCAATCAAATTTAAAAAAGTGTTATTATCAATTTCATTATCCACATATGCAAGGATTGGCAAAGTATCTTTTTGCGGATTTAGTTTAATGCCATCGTTTACGTCACGATTGATGTGTATAGCAAGGTTTGGGATTATCATGATAGGTTCTTTAAAATCAATAAGCGTAAGATTTGGGTTTAGTACATCATCACTTTTAAATGCTACTTGACCAGCAATTGAGAGTGGCCTATCAAACCAAGTATTTAGTATAGGTCCCCCATAAACTTCTGTATTAAGCTTAAAATAGCTATCTTGATTAATAACAGGATTAGATTTAATTCTAAATCCTGGTGAATCAGTATGAGTGCCTATTATTTTAAAACTTAAATTGTCCGTATCTTCGGGGATGGTAAATGCAACTACAGCAGAGTTATTGACAGTTGTATAATAACTTTGGCCTTTATCTAAAGACCACTTCTGATTATTTATACATTTAAAATTATTCTGTTCTAGTATTTTTATCATATTTTTTACAGTATGAAATGTTGAGGTACTTTGATTTATAAAATTTATTAATTCGTCTACTAAATTCATTGATGCTTCTCCTTAAAAAATATATTAATTAATATATACAGACTGTAGACGATTAAATCTAGCTAGATAAATATGAACTATAATTATTAAAGTTTTCTTCTATAAAAAGCATAGTTTTTGTAGCAGGGTCAAGGGACGAAGTCCCTTGGAGGGGTTTCGCCCCTCCACCCTGATTATAAGGATAACT
>MDJN01000186.1 GCA_001995005.1 Candidatus Parepulonipiscium sp. PG-Nun2H_MBin03
GTTGACCCGCTTTCATACCACCCATCAAACGTATATCCAGTTTTAGTAGGTGCTGTTGGTTGCGTTGCTTTATCTCCAATTTCTACTTGTTGCTCTGCAGGTGCTGTCGAACCTCCATCTGTATCAAAAGTTACATTAGCTTTTACTATAATTTGTATAGATTGACTAGTAGTAACTCCTGTATTAGTTGGTGGAATCCAAAATTTAGGGTCAGAATCAGAATCTCCTTCAGCTGTAGCAGTAAATGTAGCAGTATAGGTACCCGGTGCTAAATCAGCTGTCGAAGTTACAGGCGAAGTAAGGTCCCCACCAGTGATAGCAGTAGTAAACGTCGATAAACCATTACGCATATCAAATGTATATACGTAATTACTAAAATCAATGTCGGTGCCTTGAGTAATAATTTGAGGTGAATCTAATCCAACAATATCCATAAATATCATGTTATTAACAAATCTAATAGGATTAGTATAATCTGTACTACCATCGGAATCCGTTGGAGTTGATAACGTTGCTTTTCCATTACTAGATTCAATTCTAAATGTGCTAAATAACGTTCGTAGAGTATAACCTGATTTTGCATCATAATTTGCCAAATCAATTACAAATGTTTCTGGTGTACTAGTAGTAATATCAGCTGCTGCATATCCTTGAATACTTGCAACATCAGTGGTATCTAGCACAGCTGGAGTCTCCATAGTAAAGTTATCGTTTGATTGAGTTACAGAATGTCTTTCTAAGAAATTTGCCCAGTTAATAGTTAAAGTTTTGTTAGTATAGTCAAAGTCACTTACATCAACAAACTCAATATACACGTTGTTATTGTATAATGGGTTACTGCTACCAGTCCCGCCTTCAACTGTTGTTACAGAAGATGGTAATTCTATACCTAGTAAATAATTATTACTAAATGCACTAGCACCAATAGTTATTAATCCATCATTAAGAACAACGTTCTCTAAATTATTTTGACTAAACGCTGCTGTCCCAATAGTCTTTAACGTACTAGGAAATGTTACACTACTTATTTGGTTATAAGAAAAGCTAGAACCACCGCCAGAAGTTGTCGTACCAATAGTTGTTACAACAGTATTGGATAAGTCTACACTAGTTAGGTTGCAACCATTAAACGCAAAATTCCCTATAGTTTTAAGTGCTGTTAATTCACTAAAATTGACACTTGATAAATTCTTACAGCCATTAAATGCGTATACTCCAATAGATGTAACAGTTGTTGGAATAACAACACTTTGTATTGTAGTATTATTATCAAAAGCATAAGCAATACTTGTAACTGTTATTCCACCTATAGTATCAGGAATATCAACATTTGTACTATCTCCTGTGTACTTAAATAAAATTCCATTTGATGTTATTGAAAATCCATTTTCTGTTGCAGCCGCAGTATAGTTTGTCGCTCTACTACTTGACGTAGTCGTAGCAAAAGTAGATATCGAAGCATTGGTCATTGGTATGACTACAGCAATTCCTAGTGCTATACATTTTTTACAAAACTTCTTATAATTCAAACCCATCATCCCTTTATATAATATATTTTGGTTATATTTATATAATATTAGACAAGGATTAAATAGTGACATAAAAAGGTTATATTCTAAGGTTTTATGTCAAATATCTTTGATTTTCGCTACTTATATTGTCTAATTCCTTTTTTCATTCATTCTTCACAAGTTATGTGATAAAAAAATTTTTATTATCAATAATTTGTTTGTAAAAATTTCATATTTATGCTATATAATTTTAATAAACGACACCATATTTTAAATTCGATACATGGGACCTATTAAGTTAACAAAACCAATACATATCAAAGGAGAATAAATATGATAACTCAACAACAATTAGAAACTACTCTTATAATTATATTTGCACTTATTACTATAATATCGTGCATTGCTATAATAATGAAAGTAGATGTTATTAAAGATTTTGAGCATAGTGAAGTAGTTACATTTTATCCAAAAGAGATTAAAACATATACTAGCCCACAAAGCACAAGTATTGACAATATTAATGACGTTTCCTATCAACTACTATATACTTCTGAGTCTGGCAAATATACCTTCGAGCAAAATACTACCAAAATATCTGCTAACTCTACATTAGAAAAAAATAAAGCTATTACCAAACTTGTTCTAATAGCCTTTGATGGAACTTACATATGTGTTGATGATAACTATACAAGTGCTCTGCAATATCTCCAAGTACACAAAAAAGAAAGTGTACTATTTGCAATATTTACTTCATTTGCAGTAGGTAAATTTATGTGCAATGTAGTCACCTCTAATGTTAGCTTCTAGCAAAAAACTAGCCGATATCTATCTGCTAGTTTTCTTTAGTTCTTGTTCTATTAGTGCAAGTATTTCTTCAGTAGATAACCCAATTTTTAAAAGACTGCTCACCAATTCTGTAATATAATTTTTGGCATAAGTTTCTCGTATATTTGCAATTAAATTTTCATCTTCTGTTACAAATCTACCTGCAGTTCGATTGCTATACACCAACTTCTCATGCTCTAGTTCACTTAATGCTCTTTGCATTGTATTTGGATTAACCCCTGCTATTTGTGCTAATTCTCTAACAGAGCTTAATTTTTCAGCTGGTTTTAATGTAGCTGATATAATTTTTAGCTTAAATATATTTACTAATTGAGTATATATCGGCTTATCATTATCAAATTCCCATGGCACACTACCCCTCCTTTACTCATTCTATCTCCAATTCGTAAGGCGTATATCACCACTCATTGTAGAAGCTTCTATATCAATTCCATTGTTTACGCCATATTCTACACTACCCTTAAAACTTGAGTTTAAATAATCGTCTACTAATTTTCCACTAGCTGTTGATATACTAACTCCATATGGTGTATTATCCTCTATTTCTATTGCAATGCTTCCACTCATTGTACTAATCTCTACATCCTTTGTTTTTAACCCTGCTACTAAATTAATAGCTCCGCTCATATTCGATATTTCGTTATTTTCAAACGGTGCATATACATTTATACGACTATTCATTCCGTCTATCTCCAAATCTTTACCTTCCTTATATATTGTTACGCTCCCACTCATTGAATTGATTTCTATATCATTTGATAAGGCATTTAGATTAATATCCCCACTCATTACATCTATATTATAATCTAATTTTGTATTTACTGGAACTTTTATTAAAAGCTCACCTCCTACATATTTTTGAGTTTTGGTTAAAAGCTTTTTATCAGTATTATACTCTTCAAATTTTAACGTATTTCCTTGTACTTTGATAGTGTTTTTCGCATTTTGTGATACATTATCTAATACTAAAGTATCCAAAACATATATTCCATCAACATCATCTTCTTCTATAACTATTGGTACTGTCATAGAATTAATTTCTATTTTATTAATATTATCCGTATAAATTACTGCCCCGTTCGGCGTAGCAGATACATCCACTCCACCTGTTATGCTTTGAAATTCAGCTGCTTCTAATTTTGAGCCGTCTCTAAATTGTCTATCTATAACAAAATCTGCTCCCATTATTAATACAACGATTGTTGTAACACCTATAATAATTTTTCTCATAATTTTTCCTTTCTACGCCAGTTCTAGCTTTTTAGTTAATAATAAATTAATTACTTCCATTAATACTAGCACTAATATCACATTTACAATTGTCACAATATTTAATCCAGTTGATAAAAAGTTATAAAACTCATATTCATTACTTAAAGAATTTGCTACATCAAATACATAGTTTAGTGTTTGAGAACCATATATATATCCAATTACATTGTTTAATACCAAATATATAACAAAGCTTATTATCCCTACATATTTTGTAAAAAATGTTTTTCCTATTGTAATTGATAGATATATTAAAAGTATATTTGTCATTAAAATTAATATCGTATTGAATATAAGTTGAATTATCTTAATTACTATACTTATACTTGTTAATGAAATGCCTAAACTCTCACCTATATAATATATAGGCATTATAAAACTATACATATATTCACCAAATGGTATAATTCTTGACATTAACAATCCTATTGACACTATTCCTACTATAAAGCTTATAAAATACCAAACTATCATGCTTACTAATTTTGAAAATATTAAATACTTTGGCGATATGGGTAATGTAAACATTAGATACCCCTCATCTCCTAGTAAATTAGTATTAAATCTTTGAATTAATACTATTAACGTGGTAACCATTAAAGCTACGAATATTCCCACAAATATTATAAGTACTATATTATTAAGTGTAGACAAAAACTGGAATGAATCACCACTTAAAATACCATAAGTTAGTGAGATTAATAGCATCATTATATACATGGGTATAAAAGTTCTTGCTGTCGCTTGAAATTCATATTTTAGTAATTTTCCTAACATTTAAACACCTCTCTAAATATTTCATCAATAGATTTATTATACTCTTCTCTTAAGTCGTCTACATTACCTGATAATGTAATCGTTCCATTATGAATAAACATTATCTCATCACAAATCGACTCCACTTCTTGAATAAGATGCGTTGCAATAATTAATGTACTTTCTGTACTATAACTTTTTATGATTGTATTTAGTATATAATCTCTTGCTGCCGGGTCAACCCCGCCTATAGGTTCATCTAAAATATATATTTTTGCACGCCTTGCCATAACCAATATTAGTTGCACTTTCTCTTTTGTCCCTTTTGACATAGTAGCTAATTTATCTGCTGCATTTATGCCTAGTTCTGTTAGCATTGTCATCGCATAATCGTTATCAAAATTTTCGTAAAAGTCGCTAAAGAATTTAAGTAGCTGGTTAACTGTCATCCAATTATTTAGATATGTTCTTTCTGGTAGATATGCAATATCATTATGTGTCATATAATTTAGCGGCTTTCCCTGTATTAAAATTTCTCCTTTTGTTGGTTGTATAAGCCCGTTAATTAATTTGATTATTGTTGTTTTTCCACTTCCATTAGGCCCCAATAATCCGATAACTTTTCCTTTAGTAATTTCAAATGAAATATCGTCAAGAGCTAATTTAGATGAATATTTCTTTGTAACATTATTAAAATTTATTAGCATAAATTGTACCTCCTTATTATTGTACTAATTACTTAATACAATAATACCATCAATCCATTTAGATGTCAAGATAATTTTCTGCTTTTTTAGTTTTTTGTCGTATAAACAAAAATATAAACCAATAAAAAAGCACCCTAGAGTGCTTTTTTATATTCTATAAATTACTATATCCCATTAAATATTTATCTACTTCTCTTGCCACATCTTTACCTTCTCGGAGTGCCCATACAACTAAGCTTTGCCCTCTTCTAGTATCTCCTGCGGCAAATACTTTTTCCACATTAGTTCTAAAGTTTTCATTTTGTATGTTACCTCTCACGTCAGGCTGTAACTTAAATTTTTCTATTACATAATCTTGAGTCCCAACAAAGCCTGCTGCTATAAAAACCAAGTCTACATTTATTACAAATTCTTCTCCTGTTGGTTGCATTCCTTTGTCTTTTGTAGGCTGCAGCCTACTTACAACAGCACCTGTTACATTTCCATTATCATCTATAATAAACTCTTTCACAGTCGTTTCAAAAATTCTTGGGTCATTACCATACACAGCTTTTGCTTCTTGTTGACCATAATCCACTTTTAATACACGAGGATATTCAGGCCATGGGTTATTGCTTTGTCTTTGCAGAGGTGGTTTACTCATCATCTCTAGTTGAGTAACTGCTGTTGCCCCTTGTCTTACAGCGGTTCCAACACAGTCATTTCCCGTATCCCCGCCACCGATTACTAGAACTTTTTTGCCTTCTGCATTAATAAGGTTATTGTCATCCCCTAATATATTTTTGGTAACATTAGTTAAATAATCTACCGCTAAATATATTCCTTTTGCATCTTTATTTGGCACATTTAGCTCTCTCGCTTTACCCGCACCTGTTGCTACTATAATACTGTCATAGGTTTCTACCAAAGAATTAAAATCAACATTATGTCCCACGTCATGACTTGTTTTAAAGACTACGCCTTCTTCTTTCATGATGTTTATTCGTCTGTCTATAATCCTTTTTTCGATTTTCATGTTTGGTATACCATACATCAGTAAGCCACCCAGTCTATCGGATTTTTCATATACTGTTACACTATGCCCTCTTTTATTTAACCATTCCGCAGTCGCCAATCCTGCAGGCCCAGAACCTATTACAGCTACTTGCTTACCTGTTCTAACTTCAACTTTATGAGGGGTAATTCCATTCTCGTATGCTTTTTCTGTTATTGCATATTCATTCTCTTTTACAGTAACAGGGTCACCGCTTGTCGCACCGCATATGCAACTTGCTTCACAAGGAGCTGGACATACTCTACTTGTAAAGTCGCTAAAACGATTAGTTCGTTGTAATCTCTTATATGCTAAGTCGAAATTACCACTGTAAATTAACTCATTCCATTCGGGTATTAGGTTATTTAGTGGGCAACCAGTTGTCATATTATTTAATATTCGTCCACTTTGACAATACGGAACTCCGCAGTCCATACATCTTGCACCTTGCAGTTTACGTTGCTCATCATTTAATGGCGAGTGAAACTCATTAAAGTGTTGTATTCTTTCTTCTGCTTCTTGTTCGTGGGTTTCTTGTCTTTCATACTCTAAAAATCCTGTTATTTTTCCCATTTTTTCCTACCCCCTATTCTCTTTTATGTTATAGAATGCTTCTATTTCAGCTTGCTCTTTACTTAGACCTTTTTCTGCCATCTTACCAATTTGCTTAAGCATCTTATCATAATCAAATGGTAATATCTTCTTAAATTTCGGTATAAACTCATCAAAATTATTTAATATATGCTTTGCTTTATCGCTATTTGTAGCATTATAATGATTTGTTATCATCATTCTTAGTGTATCTATGTCATATTTATCTTTCACAGGGTCAATAGATACCATAGCTTTGTTTACTCGTAGATAAAAATCATTATTTTCATCAAGTACATATGCTATTCCGCCGCTCATTCCAGCTGCAAAGTTTTTACCTGTTATCCCTAATACAACCACAACCCCGCCTGTCATATACTCACAACCATGGTCGCCTACACCTTCTACCACTGCCATACTACCTGAATTTCTTACAGCAAATCTTTCTCCGGCCACTCCTCTTATATAAGCACTACCATCTGTAGCTCCATATAAGGCAACATTTCCTATTACAATATTTGTGCTCTTATCAAAGGTTGACTTAACCGGTGGATAAACAATAATTTTTCCTCCAGATAAACCTTTTCCTAAATAATCGTTTACATCCCCTTCAATCTCTAGGGTCAACCCTTTTGGTATAAAAGCACCAAGGCTTTGTCCCGCACTTCCTTTAGCTTTAATGATAAACGTATCGTCTTCTAGGTTATTGCCATGCTTTTTAGTTATTTCAGATCCTAGTATAGTTCCTAGCGTTCTATCTAGATTATTTACGTTTATTTCTATAGTCTTTTTAGTCCCTCTTTTTAGAGCTTCTTTAAGAGCTGGAAGTATTACCGCTTGGTCTTGAGTTTGGTTTAATTTAAAGTCGTACTTATTTTGTGGCTCAAAGTGTACGCAGTTATTTTTGATTGCTGGATTATTCAATAGATTTGTTAAGTTTATCTTCTTAGCTCTTTCACTAATATCTTTTGTTTTAACCTTTAATAAATCTACTCTTCCTACAAGTTCATTTACACTTCTTATTCCTAATTTTGCCATATACTCACGTAAATCTCTTGCCATAAATAGCATAAAGTTTTCCACGTATTCTGGTTTTCCTTTAAATCTCTCTCTTAAAACTGGATTTTGTGTTGCAATTCCCATAGGACAAGTATCTAGATTACATACTCTCATCATAACGCAACCTATAGCTATTAATGCACCTGTTGCAAATGAGAATTGTTCTGCACCTAGTATCGCAGCTATAGCAAGGTCACGTCCGCTCATCATCTTACTATCTGCTTCTAATTTTATTTTACTACGCAAATTATTTAGTATAAGAGTTTGATGAACTTCTGCAACGCCTAGCTCCCATGGCATTCCTGCATTTATTATAGAAGTCTTAGGAGCCGCTCCTGTGCCACCGTCATATCCGCTTATTGTAATATGACCAGCCCCGGCTTTTGCTACACCTGCTGCAACTGTTCCAACTCCTGCATCTGATACTAATTTTACTGATATGTCTACATCTTTATTAGCATTTTTAAGATCATAAATTAACTGTGCCAAGTCTTCTATAGAATATATATCATGATGCGGTGGCGGACTTATTAGGCCTACTCCTGGAGTTGAATTTCTAGTTTTTGCAACCCACGGATAAACTTTTCCACCAGGCAAATGTCCACCTTCCCCAGGTTTTGCACCTTGAGCTATTTTTATTTGGATTTCCTTTGCACTAACTAGATAAGCACTAGTTACTCCAAATCTTGCCGAAGCTACTTGTTTTACAGCACTGTTACGGTTTGGTTTACCTTTTTGTGTTTTATAACGTGCAGGGTCTTCTCCACCTTCACCTGTATTACTTTTTGCTCCTAAATTATTCATAGCAATTGCCAAAGTTTCGTGTGCTTCTGCACTTAGAGAGCCATAACTCATAGGACCTGTGCTAAATCTTTTTACTATACTTCTCTCATCTTCTACTTCACTTATATCTATTCCGCCATCTGCTCTAAAGTTAAAATCCATTAAACTTCTTAAGTGCACAAGAGCATCATGATTTACTTGATCTGTATATTGCTTAAATAAATCATAGTCACCTTTCATTACAGATTGTTGCAATGTATGCAAGCTTTCTGGAGTATATAAGTGATATTCCTTACCAGCTCGATATTTGTGTACACCTTTTGATTCTAACTCACTTGTTGTATCCAAATCTAATGGGTCAAATGCTTTTTCATGGTGAGCAGTTACATCTTCTTCTATATCATTTATATCAATACCTTCAATTCGGCTAGGCGTACCTATAAAATATTTCTCAATTAAGCCCGTAGAAATTCCTACAGCTTCAAATATCTTACTTCCTTGGTAGCTTTGTATTGTAGAAATACCCATTTTAGAAGCAATCTTTACAATACCATCTATTACAGCTTTATTATAATCTTCTACCGCATAATAATAATCTTTATTTAATACATTTGTTTCTATTAAATTTCTAATAGTCTGGTGTGCAAGATATGGATTTACTGCACATGCCCCGTATCCTAATAAAGTTGCATAATCATGTACATCACGTGGTTCTGCAGTTTCTATTATTACGGCTATTGCAGTACGCTTTTTGGTTTTTATCAAATGAGTCGTCACCGCAGCCACCGCAAGTAGTGAAGGTATAGCTTTATGGTACTCATCCACTCCTCTGTCAGATAAAATTACTACATTTATATCTTCCTTATAAGCTCTATCTACTTCTATACATAGGTTTTCTAGTGCATGGTCAATATGCTGATTTTTGTAATACAACATACTTATTGTTGTTACTTTAAACCCAGTTTTTTTCATAGCTCTAATTTTTTGTAAATCCGTTTCAGTAAGAATTGGGTTATTCACCTTTAATACACGACAATTTTGTGGCATCTCATGTAATATGTTTCCACGTGCACCAATGTATGTGCTAGTGTCAGTTACAATTTTTTCACGGATGGCATCTATTGGTGGATTTGTTACTTGTGCAAAACGTTGCTTAAAGTATGTTGAAAGTTTTGGATGTCTTGTGCTTAGAGGTGCTATCGGTGTATCATCACCCATTGCTCCTGTTGGTTCTATCCCATTTCTTGCCATAGGTAAAATAACTTCTTTAACATCTTCATAACTATAGCCAAATGCTTTTTGAAGCTGAGCAAGATTGTTGTATATATGCGGTCTTTGTGCAGGAATTGGTAAACTGCTTAAAGTTACTAAATATTTATCCAACCACTCACCATATGGATTTGATGTAGCATAATTATTTTTTAGAGTAGCATCATCTATTAATTCACCCTTTTTAAGGTCTACTAATAACATTTTTCCTGGGCGCAGCCTATCTTTAATTTTTATCCCTTCTAATTCTAATACCCCTACCTCGCTTGAAAGTATTAAACGATTATCATCTGTTACATAATAACGTGACGGACGCAGTCCATTTCTATCTAGTATAGCACCCATAACGTCCCCGTCACTAAATAATACTGCTGCAGGCCCATCCCATGGCTCTATCATGGTTGCATAATAAGCATAGAAATCTTTCTTAGCCTGTGACATATCCGTACTCTTTGCCCAAGGCTCAGGTATTGTCACCATTACAGCCTTTGGTAATTCTAGCCCATTCATTGCCATAAATTCTATCGCATTATCAAGCATAGCACTGTCTGAACCTGTTAAGTCTACTATCGGATACGCTTTTTCTATATCAGCTAAACCATTTTTTGCAGTCTCTTCTCTTGCTATCATAAGGTCTGCATTACCTTTTATTGTGTTAATCTCTCCATTGTGTAATAAAACTCTATTCGGATGAGCTCTTTTCCAGCTAGGCATAGTATTCGTTGAAAATCTGCTATGAACCATTCCTATCGCTGATTCATAATCTTCATCCATTAAATCTAGGTAAAATGTACCTAGTTGATATACCAAGAACATACCTTTATATACAATAGTTCTACTAGATAAACTGCATACATATGTGTCATCTGTTTTTGATTGTTCAAACACTCTTCTTACAATATATAGCTTTCTATCAAACTCCAATCCTTGTTGAGTATCTGCAGGTTTTTTAATAAATGCTTGCCAAATACTAGGCATGCAGTCTCTTGCCACATCTCCTAAAACATCTGGGTCGGTAGGCACTTCACGCCATCCGATAAATTCCATATTTTCTTTATGCACAATTGTCTCTAGCAATCTCTTTTCTTGTTCTCTTTTTGGCACACTCTGAGGGAAGAATATCATGGCAACACCATATTCTCTTTCGTCAGGTAAGTTTGGCATAACTTTTTTAAAAAACTTATGACTAACTTGTACCATTATACCTACTCCGTCACCTGTCTTTCCACTAGCGTCACACCCTGCTCTATGTTCTAATCTTTCAACTATAGTCAAAGCATCTTGCACAGTTTTATGTGTTTTTTTGCCAGCTATATCTACCACGGCTCCGATGCCACAGTTATCATGCTCAAATTTGTTACTATATAAGCCTAGTTGTTGCTGTTCTGTAAAATTCATCCCTATCTCCTTTCGAGGTGGTAAAATTAAAAAGACGCACTCATGCGGACAAATGCTTAATATTTGCCTTTTATGAGAACGCCATTGTTCTACTTTTTATTATACATAATTTTCGTAATTTTGCAAGTTTTTTCGGATAAAATTTCTTTACCACGTAGTTTTTATTAGCACATTGCGTAAGCTAATCTTTGTATAAAGTTATTTTACCAGAAACTACAGCTACGGTAATTCTATATTGTTGCTTAAGTTTTTCGTGATAAATTGTCATTGTACCCGCTGTTGACCCTGAAGTAGTTGGACTTAAATAAAAGCTATCCATATTTATACTTATACTCACATTTTCTGGTATATCTATAATCATATCACCGTAAAAATTATCTATTTTTACCGTATCATCAACTATGGTACACCTTGACCCATACTTTCCTGAACTCATTGCAAGTTCTCTGCCTGTTTGCATAGCATTATACACAGATTTTACAAATGCTTCATATCTTAACTCTTCTATTTTTGGAATATTTATAGCCACAGTCCCTACGGTAAAAATTATACTTACTACAATTACTAATTCTATTAACGTAAATCCTTTATTACTTTTTCCTATCATTCAAATATGCTTGTATTATTAAGTTTTCTACTCCTCGTTTTATTTTTGTAATCGGTTCATCTCGTTGACTTACAGGTTTAACCAAAATAGTATATATCCCTGTTCTATTGCCTGCTAATATATCCGTAAAAATTTGGTCTCCTATTATCGCAACTTGTGTGGGGCGTAAATTCATTCTGTTAAGTGCAGCTCTAATATTCACACGCCGTGGTTTTTGCGCCCTATAAAATGTATTAACCTTTAGATCCTTAGTAAAGTGTAGGGCACGCCTTTTAGTGTTGTTGGACACTACGGCAACTCTAAAGCCTTGCTTTTTTAAATTATCAATTAACTCTACTATTTCAGTGGTCGGCTTTTTTATATAATAAGGAACAAGCGTGTTATCTATATCAAATATAATTCCTTTTATTCCTTTTCGGGATAATTTATTATAGTCTACCTCATATATAGATTGTACGTATTGATGGGGATAGAGAAATTTTTTCATATAACTTCCTTTCTAATATAATCTTGCTGGATTTTTTAATGATTCGCCTATAGTGTATTCAATGACATCTAGCCCTCCGAGATTTAATCCTATAAATTTTTTCACCCCACTCTGGTTAATTTCATTCAGATATACTTTCACAAATTCATTCGGATTATCTTGCGAGTTTAATATAACATATATTTCGTATTCGTACAATTTATCTTCTATATAGAAGTTATAGGTTGTAAAATATCTATAACTTCCGTTGCTAGCATAAATTTGTTTATCTAATTCATTACGGATAGCTTCCATAATTTGAGTCTCTATTTCTACATCTTCATATATATCTATTTCAAGATTTTCTATCATAATATTTAATTCTCTAGCAATAGTTTTTGCTATTAATTGTTGTTGCAATAATATTATATTAGTCTCATCATTTCTATTTAATGACAAAACATTGTTGTAATCAATCACAAATATATATGTCATTATAATACTAAATACACTAGATAGCATTACTACAAGACTTAATACATTCCCTTTATTATCTAGTTTAATAGTATGCAACATAAATTATACCATTTGAATCGTTATTTTTATTAGTAACATTTAGTAAAATTAAATTCGGGTTAATATTATTTGTATTTACAGGTTGAAAGTATGAATTTTGCATCCATTCTTTTATTTGCCTATCACTTATATTTGTTGTACTGATTGAATGAATAAGGTCATAATTTTGTTTCATTAATATAATACTGTAATCAAACAAATCAAGTTGTAACATTTCCTCACTAACAACATTTAATATATCTTCAAAATTTCCATGGTTATCTATGATATTTTTTACATCATAATTAACTACTAAATCACTGAAAGTTACCATTGCTCTATTTTGCTTCTGCTGCCACTCAACACTCTGCTGTATTTTATTAGATGTATTGCAAACTGCAAGATAGCTTGTTGATATAATTAATAATATAGTAACACTAGCTATTATATCTATTAGTGAAGTCCCTCTATTATCAATCTTCTTTTGTATACACCAAAACATTAACTCCTCCTTCTTTTGAATATCCGTCTTGCCTCCACCAGACATTTTGGATTTTTGTTAATGGATATACCTTTTTTATATTTTCTAAAATAGTAAGACTTTCCTTACATCCTTGATCAAAAGATATTTTATAGACTCTTTCTATTACTCCTGTTTCTAATATATCTTCATTAACGGCGGTTATGCTCAATACATTTCCTAAGCTATTTATTATTTTATTCATCTGTGATACCATTCCAGTATCCGCTGGTAGTTTAATTTTCTCTTGTTCTAAACTTTCTTCTAAATAGTCAATTTGTTGCTGATACTTTTCTTTGTTTTCATCTATAATTTTAAGTTCACTTAGCTCTAAGTTATTTTGTAATATTGCTTCATCTAATATTATTACTTTTTGCATATTAGATGGTAAATAAAATACTAGATAGATTATTTGTATGCTTATCAAGGCTGGTATGAAATATTTAATAATCCTCACCTCTTTCTGCATAACTTCTTATTATAACTTTCTCTTTATTAATTTCAAATTCAATATTATTATTAAATTTCTCTAATTTATTAATATATTTTGTTATATCTTCATAAGAAGTATATGTTGCTTGTATTACAAATTGATTGTCATAGTTTATTTCTATACTACTAATTTCTAATTCATAACTATACGATAATAATGTTATTATTTCTTCTATATCTGTTTCACTTTTTAATAACATTTCTGTTATTTGTGCGTATTGTTCATGCTGATATTCTAGGTTAGTCATATCTTCTTGTAGTTGCATCGCCGTACTAAATTGTGCAGTATTTATATTTTCTAATTGATAAGTTTTCATACTTATATTAATGTATGGGTAAATTACTATTGCTAAAAATAATATAATTTCTAGTATTACGTAAACGGAAGCTGGTTTTTTAAACTTATATTTTATATTATCTATCTTTGTAAATTGTGTATTTATTCGTGTGTTTTCAATTACGCTGTCTAAATTAGTATTTATTACTGCTAATTTTAAATTACTTGATTGCACATTATACTCAGCCAGCTTTACAAAATGTTCTAATTCTATAGGCTTATACTTAATAAAGCTTTTATTAAACAATACTCTACCATGATTTAGGGCGTACATCTCATCATTATCAACTACTACTTGCATATTTTTAAGCTTCTTATGAACTAATCTTTGTGAACCTACAATTATATCTAATAATTTTATATTGGGGACTTCTTTAATAACTAATTTAATATCGTCAATAACTTTTAATGGTATTAATGCAACTGAAATCTTATACATACCAGTTTTTAGGTTGTGATTAATCACTTTATACGTTACATGGTACTTATCACTTCCTAAATATTGTACTTTATTATCCATCAGTAATTTATTTATATTAAATCTACTACTAGCGTATAATTCAATTACTTTATATGTCACATACTCTCCTTTAAATACAATATATGCCCCTGCCTTTTTAAACTGTTCCAACACCTCTTTTAATCCATCTATCGTAGTTAAATGTATAATTTTATTTTGTCTTACTGTTACTTGTATAGGTGTTATCTCTATAATTATTTTATCCATCTAAGCCCCTCCCGCTTAAATCAAACGTAAAATATGTTGCTGTGCCTGATACAACATATTTTATTGTAACTATACTTGAATTGCCTTGTTTTATTAACGTACAACTTTGCATGCCACTCTCTATAGTATTTTGTGTACTACTGCTAAGTTTTGCTCTATAATATACAGTACTGCTACTGAGTACAAGCCTACCCCACTGATCTAAATCTGTAAAATAACAATCTATATAATTTATCGCTTCTTCAGTTATCTCATTTTCGTACGTTACCTCTATCCCACTTTTAAGATTTATATCTATATTACTAGAAGTTGCTATACGATTTTCAAGAAAATTGTATATTATATTCACTTTACTATCATATAATTCTTGTGTATATCTTTCGCTATACTTGCCATAAACATCAATGCTATTAATTGCTAATAGTACAATGCTAAGCAGGGTACAACTTATAACACATTCTAGTAATGTAAATCCTTTACTATTCATCTTAATTACCGCCTGCTATCCAGTTTTTAAGACTATCATCTAAATTTTGGGTTAACTCACTATAATCGCTTGACACATTTAATAATACTCCATCCGTCGAGCTATATGTTAATGCATTTCCTTTAAGTCTTAGGTTAAGGGTGTTATCTTTAAAATCTTTGTTTGTTAAATAATTTGCGTCTAGTAAACTTTTATAAGTTGCCTCTGATATTGGACCGCTGTTTATATTTAGTGTATTGCCATTTGCTTGGTACATATCTATTGCATTTTGTATAGATTGTGCAGCGTGTATATCCGACTTTAATGCAATCTCTTGTGCTGTGTTTACAATTTGCGGCATTATCATGGTAGATAGTATCCCTATAATTACCACAACTACCACAAGCTCAATTAGCGTAAATCCTCTTGAATTTAATTCCATATTTTCCCTTCCTTATTAAAAGATAGTAGATAAAGTTAACGTCGGTAATAAAGTGGCAAGTACTACAAATCCAACTATTACTGATAAAACCAAGGTTAGACAAGGTTCTACTAAAGATAATTTTCTTCTAAGTTCATTCTCAAAACTTGCTTCAAAATATTCTCCCACTTTTAATAAAAGTTCACCTAATCTTCCACTATCTTCGCCTATTTTTATAATTGTTAATAAGTGTGGCAATACAATTTTATCGCTTAATGTTTCACTTAATAACTTTCCTTGTAATATATTAATCTTACTTTCTTCTAGTGCTTTTTTAAGTACATAACTATCTGTGCTAACTTTAAGTATATCTAATGCATCATTTACGGTCACACCTGTTGATACTAAAATACCCAAATAATTGGCTATTTCTTTATTTCTAACTAATTTATATAAACTAAATTTATATTTAACACTTTCTAAGCTTATTTGTATATGTGGTGTTGGGGTAAAATATAATAAACATATTATAACTACAACTAATATTGTTACATGACTTCTTAGTAAATTTATTATATTCATAAATATAATCGTAACCATAGGTAACGCTGCTTGATTTGACATAAATATGTCTATAACAATTGGAAATATAAAATTTACAGATATTACAATAGAGAGCGTCATCGTAATAATTACAATTTTAGGATACATCATAGCTTGATCCAATTTCTTTTTAGTCTCTATCTCCATACGAAGTTGTTTTACAATCATTTCTAATGTTTTATCTAGTTTTTGGCTTGACTCGCCTGCCTTTATTGCTCCTATTATAAAAATAGGCATCCCAGATACTTTCTCAAGTGCAGATGATAAACTATACCCTTTTATGATGTAATCAATAAGTGTATTAACAATTTTATTGCTTTTATGAGAGTTAATTTGTATTAGTAGTAAAGCTTCATATACATTTATACCTGTGCGAGTTAAAAATAGTAATTCTTCAAATATAAACAATATAACGTCTTTATTAATAGATTTTTTTATTAGCATGTCGCCCCCAAATGTGCCTTACCTAAAACACGTTCTATCTCACAATACGAAGTAATACCTGTTGCTACTAATCGTTCTGCATTATCTCTTAAAGTCACCAGCCCATTTTCTTTTGCATATTTATATAAATCATCTTTTATATATTCATCTTTTTTCAAATGAATAGTCGGTATCAATACTTCAAAAATTCCTATCCTTCCTTTAAATCCAATACCTAAGCATTCGTCACAACCTTTTGGGGTATAAGTTGTAGTATTTTCAATTTGCTGCTTACAACTTGGACATAATTTCCTTACTAACCTTTGTGCCACTACGCCTTTTAGAGTTTCTTTTATCATTAACATTTCAACTCCCATATCCAATAACCTATATATTGCAGATACACTGTTGTCAGTGTGCAGCGTAGTAAAAACTCCGTGTCCGGTTAAGGCAGCT
Organism: Candidatus Parepulonipiscium sp. PG-Nun2H_MBin03; assembly: GCA_001995005.1. Taxonomy (GTDB): domain Bacteria; phylum Bacillota; class Clostridia; order Lachnospirales; family Cellulosilyticaceae; genus Epulonipiscioides. Next base: position 17,302 of record MDJN01000186.1, read on the forward strand.
CTTGTAGCAATTTCTGCAGTTGTTCTGTCTCGCATCTCTCCAATCATTAGTATATCTATATCCTGCCTTAGTGCACTTTTTAGTGCTGTTTCAAAATCTAACCCTTGCTTTTCATTGACACCTACTTGAGTTATACCATTTAGCGAAACTTCAACAGGATCTTCTACTGTCACTATATTTACATCTGGTAAATTTAATATTGACATAAAACTTACCAAAGTTGTTGATTTTCCACTGCCAGTAGGTCCAGTTACTATAATCAAACCTTCTTTTATATTAAGCAAATAATCTATTAATACTTTATCTTTACTATTTATTCCAATATCTTCAATAGATAATTTTACTTCCTCTTTTGCCCTTAAACGCATCACTATCTTCTCTCCGTTTATATTTGGCAAAGTACTAACTCGTATATCATAGCTACAATCCGTCATTTCAAATGATAATTTACCATCTTGAGGGATTCGTCTTTTTGTAATATCCATGTTTGCAAATATTTTTATACAATTACTTATTTCTAATACACTATCATTCGGTATCTCTTTAATATTTTTTAACTTACCATCAATCCTAAACCTAATTATAACTTGGTTATTATAATTTTCTATGTGAATGTCTGAAGCTTTCATAAGAATTGCTTTTTCTATTACACTTCTAACAAACGCTTTAATAGAACCATCTTCTTTATTACCTTCTGCTAAAGTTATATTTTTTGCAATAGTCGTAGTAGTTGATTTTACGTCTTCTATTTTATAGTTTTTATTTGATGTATAAGAGATAATATTTACAGCAGTTTTTAACATAGCTTTAGTAGATACTTTATAGATAATTTGATAAGTGGTTATTATCTTTAAGTGATTAATTAATTCAATTGCAAATGGATTATCCACTGCTACTTGTAAAATATTATCATCTAAGCTTATAGGTACAATTAAATTAGCTACACAAAAATCAGTCACTTCTTTACTTAACGTTATGTTAAACTTAAAGTCATCACCTAAAATTACTCCGTCTATGCAGTAATATTGCTCTTTTAGCTCTAAAATGATATCATCTGCTATAATGCCTATCTCTTCTAAGTTATCTACAATATCAGGAATTGGTATATTATTTTCTTGCAAATAATTTTGCAAAACTAACTCAAAATTTTCCACTAATCCTCTCCTTAACTTAAATTTATTAGATTGTTACCAACTATGTAGTTTTTATACACATTATTTACATATTTTTTGTATAATTAAATTTTATGTAATCTCAACAAACTGTAACATATAATATTTAGTTTTATATATCTCAGTTAAAATAATTTACTTGTAATATGTATAATTTTTTGGTATAATAATAAACACTAGGAGGTTGCAATAATGGATTACTCAAAAATAGATAAAAAACCTGAAAAAGAAAAAACTTCAAAAAATATAAAACGAGTCCAACTGTTAGGGTTTCGTGTGTTTTTTATTGGTCTTATAATAGGTGTATTTGTATTAGTTGGTTCTGCATTTACGGTATTTATGGGTATTCTAAGGAGTGCTCCGGATATTTCTAATCTTGAATTAAAACCAGTTACAAATTTTACTTCTTTTATATATGATAAAAATGGGGTAGAAATAGACCGACTAAATAGCGACCAAGGTGAAGCTCGTATCTACGTTACATTAGATGAAATTCCTTACCTACTTCAAAAGGCAGTTATTGCAATAGAAGATGAAAGGTTTTATGAACATAACGGAATAGATGTAAAAGGAATATTACGTGCTCTTGTTACAAATATAAAATCTGGCGGCATTGTCGAAGGAGCAAGTACTATTACTCAACAATTAGTAAAAAATAACATACTTTCGCCCGAGCAAACATATACCAGAAAAATACAAGAGATGTATTTAGCTATACAATTCGATCGTAAATATAGCAAAGATTTAATATTAGAATACTACTTAAACACTATGGCTCTAGGACATGGTATGAACGGTGTACAAGCGGCATCGCATCGTTACTTTAATAAAGATGTAACAGAATTAACACTTGCAGAATGCGTTGTAATAGCTGGTATAACACAAGCTCCAACGGCATTAAGTCCTGTGTTAAATCCTGAAGCCAACTGGAATAAGGCAAAATTGATACTAAACAACATGATAGAGCAAGGTTATATTACACAAGCTGAAATGGATGAGGCATTGCTAGAAGACCCTTATCAAAATATACAAATTGTAAACCAAGCTTATGTAGAAGCGTCTCCTCATACGTATTTTGTCGATGCAGTAATCGACTCTGTGCTGAAAGATTTACAAGAACAAGGAATGTCTTCTATAGAAGCCTCAAATTATTTATACGGCGGTGGTGTATCTATATATACAACATTCGACCCAGAACTTCAAGAAATAGTTGATAAACACATAAATGACACAAGTTTATATCCAGCTTCTGAGCTACGTATACAATTGGACTACCGTGTATCTGTCGTAAATGATGATGGTACGCAAACTCATCATAATTCAGTGGGGTATGTAAAATCCGAAGACCAAATTGAGTCCTTTAAACAATCTAAGCTTGATGAATGGGGTGTTACCACAGAACATGAGTATATGGAAAATCTATACCAAACTTTGCAACCTCAAGCATCATTTGTATTAATGGATCAGTATACAGGACATGTAGCTGCTCTTTCTGGTGGACGAGGCGAAAAGATTGGTGACAGAACATTTAACCGTGCTACTCAATCCAAAAGGCAACCAGGGTCTACGTTTAAACCACTAGCAGCATATGCACCAGCATTAGATACAGGAACCCTAAGCCCAGGTTCTGTAATAATTGATCAACCGATAACTATTAATTTAAATCCAGGTACTTATTCCCCTAAAAACCATGACGGTCAATATATTGGCCCGTCTACTATGCGACGTGGAATATGGCACTCTGTAAACAC